>JAQGMP010000196.1 GCA_028292285.1 Variovorax sp.
GCGGGGCTGTTGCTGGGGGTGACCAATCTTCGCGAGGACGAGGCGACCCGCCACTGCGCGAGCCTGCTGGCGCTGATCGAACGGATGGTCTAAGCGGCCGCTGCCGAAGCCACAGCTGCCGGCGTGAGCCGCATGCTGATCCCGATCCGGTTGTACGCACTCATCAAGCTCACGGCCATGGTCAGGTCGACCACCTCGCGCTCGCTGAAGACGGCCGACACGGCTGCGAAGTCGGCATCGGGCGCGCCCGTTTCGGCGACCCTGGTGACGACTTCCGCCCAGGCCAGCGCCGCGCGCTCGCGCTCGTCGAACAGCGGGCCGGCCTCGCGCCAAACGGACACCAGCACCAGCTTGTCGATGGACACGCCCTCTTTCTGCAAATCACGCGAGTGCATGTCGATGCAGTAAGCGCAGCCGTTGATCTGCGACACGCGCAGGTAGACCAGATCGACCAGCACCTTCGGCACGCTGCACTGCGTCAGGTAGGCACTCGCGGCATAGAAGCCCTTGGCGGCGTTGGGTGCGATCTTCGTGTGATCGAGACGTTGGGACATGAGAACTCCGGTAAAAAAGTGATGAAGAGAATGTGATGACGAAAGCGTGATGACGTGGCTCGAAGCGATGTCGCCTCACGCCGCCAATGCGTATGGCGCCAGCGGTGCCAGCGGAAGATGCGCATCGAGCAAAGCGCTCGCTTCGCGCCACACCGCAGCGACGGCTTCTTCGCCGCGCACCATGCCCTGCAGCGGAAAGAAATGCAGCAAGCTCAGGCCGAGCGTGCCCAGTGCCGCCTCCAGATACGGCGTCAAAAAGTCAGGCTGCCCGGCGTGCTCGCCCAAATACATGCCGCCCGAGGCGACCGCGACGTACACCGGCCGGTCGTGCAACAGCCCGCGCTTACCTTCGGGCGTCGGCACGAAGGTGCGCCCGATGCGCAGCACGTGGTCGATCCATGCCTTCAGCGACGAGGGCACGGTGTAGTTGTGCATGGGCGTGCCGATGACGATGGCGTCGGCGCGCTCCAGTTCGGCAATCAAAAGGTCGGAACGTGCAAGGGAGCCGGTGTCATGCGCTCCCGGCCGTCCGGCCAGCGCATGGGCGTAGTCGCTGTCGACATGGGGCAGCGGCGAGGTCGCGAGGTCGCGCACCACCACATCGGCCCGCGCGTTGCCGGCAAGCGCGCTATCGGCGAGCAGCCGCTCGACGATCTTCGAAGAGAAGCGCGTGCTCTGCGATTCGTCGCCGCGCGGGCTGCACACGATGTGCAGGATGTTCGTGCTTGCGCCGCTCATGCCGGTGCTCCCGCGACGAGAACGCGGCTGAAGCGCATCGCCTTGTTCGACAGGCCGATCCGGAGATAGAAGCGCTGCGCGTCCACGTTGCTCACGGCGGTGTCGAGCACCAGGCTCGTGCAGCCGGCCTCTTCGGCGATGCGCGTCATCGCGTCGATGAGGCGCTCGCCCCAGCGCTGGCCACGCGCGGTGTCGAGCGTGACGAGGTCGTCCACGTACAGGAAGGTGCCGTAGACCAGGTTCTCCATCAGGTGGTAGCCGCCGAGCGCGAGTACCTTGCCGTCCTGCCCGCCGTGCCGTGCGGCCAGCAAGTGATAGCGGTCGGCACGCATGCGATGGACGCGTGCGACGAAGTCTTCAGCGCCCGCCACGTGCGGGCGCAGCTGCTGCATCACGGGCCAGCAGGCGTGCAGGTCGGCATCGGTCTCTGCGTGGCGCAGCACGTCCGAGGGGTCGGGCTTGCTGGAATCCTGGGGGTCTGCGGTGGAACGAAGTGCGTTGGTCATGCAACGACTTTAGAGACGCCGATGCTCCGACGGTAGACCCAAGAACGTGCGAAGCGACTAGACCATCGCCTCGCCGAGACCACGGCTTGCGAAGCGCTTGCGGTAGTCGCGCGGTGCCACGCCGAGGTTGCGCTGAAAGGTCACGCGCATGCGCTCCTCGTCACCGAAGCCGCACAGGCTCGCGATCTGATCGATGTTGCGCGTGGAGTCTTCCAGCAGCCGCCGCGCAGCTTCGAGCCTGAACACCTCGACCGCCTTGGCCGGCGTGCGGCCGGTCTTTTCCTTGTAGACCCGCGCGAAGTTGCGTGGACTCATGCGCGCCCTGTCGGCCAGGAACTCGACCGTCAGGTTCGCGCGGCCGAGGTTGCCTGCGATCCACAGGTTCAGCTCGTCGAAGGTGTCGGTGTCTTCGGCTTGCGCCTGCAGCAGTTCGCTGAACTGCGACTGGCCGCCGGGCCGCTTCAAGAAGACGACGAGCTCGCGCGCCACCTCCATCGCCACGTCATGGCCGCAATCGGCCTCGACCAGCGCCAGCGCGAGGTCGATGCCCGCCGTCACGCCGGCCGATGTCCACACGGCACCCTGCTGCACGAAGATGGCATCGCGGTCGATCTCTACGCTGGGAAAGCGCTCGGTCATCATGTCGAACATCAGCCAGTGCGTGGTGGCGCGCTTGTGGTCGAGCAACCCGGCAGACGCCAGCAGGAAGGCGCCGCTGCACACGGACACCGTGCGCCTCGCAATGCCCGACGTGCGTCGCAGCCACTTGACGAGCGCTGCCGAACGATCGAGCACCGATGCCATGTGCGGCGACCCTGGAACGACAAGCGTGTCGACCGATGCGGGCCTGAAATCTTTCAGCACATCCGTCTGCAGTTCGAGCCCTTCGGCGCTGCGCACCAGGCCGCCATCGATGCTCGCGGTGCAGCGCTCGTAGCCGGCCGATCCCCGCGCTTGCATCGCCTTGTCCGCTGCCCAGAACACAGTCTGCGCGCCTGAAAGATCGAGCAGGCCGACATCGTCGAAGGCGACGAACAGCACGCGCTTCGCCTTCTTCCGGCCTGCTTTGTCGTTTGGCAGCATTTCAGGGATCTTGGTCATTTCAGCCAGATTGTTCCACTCTTACGATTGGCAGGTCAACCACTCATATTCGGGGAACATCATGAAAATCGTCGTCATCGGAGGCACCGGCCTGATCGGTAGCAAGCTCGTCAACCTGCTGCGCGCGCGCGGCAACGAGGTCCTCGCGGCCTCCCCCAAAACGGGCGTGAACACGCTCACCGGCGAAGGACTGGACGCGGCGCTGAAGGGCGCGCAGGTGGTGGTCGACGTGGGCAACTCGCCGTCGTTCGACGACGCGCCGGTGATGGAATTCTTCCAGACCTCGGGCCGCAATCTGCTCGCGGCCGAAGCCGCTGCGGGCGTGCAGCACCATGTGGCGCTGTCGGTGGTCGGCACCGAGCGGCTGCAAGACAGCGGCTACTTCCGCGCCAAGCTCGTACAGGAAAAGTTGATCGAAGCCGCGAAGATTCCGTACACCATCGTGCGGGCCACGCAGTTCATGGAGTTCCTCGGCGCCATTGCGCAAGGCGGCGCCGACGGCCAAACGGTCAAGGTGTCGAGCAGGCACGTGCAGCCCATCGCGTCCGACGACGTGGCTGCGGCAATGGCCGACTATGCGCTGGGCGCACCGCTCAACGGCATGGCCGAGATCGCCGGACCCGAGCGCGTCGGGCTGGCCGAATTGCTGCAGCGCTACCTGAGCGCCACGGGCGACACGCGCACCGTGGTGGGCGATGCGCAAACGCCCTACTTCGGCATCGTGCTGAACGACCAATCGCTGACTCCGAGCGACAAACCGGGCGACAACCCGCGCATCGGCGCCATCGACTTCGCGACGTGGATGGGAAAGCAACCCAAGCCTGCAGCGAAACCGGCGAAGGCATGAACGACATCATTCTTCCAAGCGCGCGCCGGTCATCTCTTCGCTGAGCTGCCACAGGCGCTCGGCGCCTTCGGCATCCATGGCCCAGGGCCGCACGCCGGTGGCGCTGTTGGGCGCGTCCGCCGGCAGCACGGGCGCGATGTCGGCGTCTTCGCAGTACACGCCGCCGAGTCCTTCGAGCTGTGTGCTCGCCGCGCACCAGACGCTGGTCGCGGCGCCTTGCGCGACGGTCTTGTAGTCGCCGCCCTTGCCTGCCGCGCGACCTTCGGGCACATGGCCCGGCGCGCTGCCGGGTTCCATGCCGAGCGCACGCAAATCGTCGTCGGACAGGTGCCGCGCCAAGTCCGTCATGATGCTGCCGGGATGCAACGAAAAGGAACGCACGTTGTATGCCGCAGCACGCTGGTCGAGCGCCACCGCGAACAACGCGTTGGCCGTTTTCGATTGGCCGTAGGCCTGCCACTTGTCGTAAGGCCGGTGCATGAAATGCGGGTCGTCGAAGTCGACGTTGCAAATGCGATGGCCGCGTGACGACACCGACACGACACGCGCTGCCGTCTGGCCCGCCTGCCCGGCCCGCA
>JAQGMP010000202.1 GCA_028292285.1 Variovorax sp.
AACCGTGAGGGGTTGGAAGCATGCCGAGCATGTCCGCATTCGTCTTGATCAGCTTCATCGGTTGGTCGCTACTTCTGCTCATCCTGATCGAAATTTTCCGTAGCCGTCTGGTTGTGCAGGGCGCGATCGCGGCGAATGAGTTCCAACCTGACAACTTGAATCTGTCGCCATTCATGCAACGGCTCGACAGAGCGCACGCCAACTGCCTTGAAGGAATACCCGTATTCGGCGGCCTTTTGCTCATTGCTATTGCTACCGGCAGAACCAGCGTAACCGATGGACTTGCACCCTGGTTCTTGGCGGCTCGTATCTTTCAGGCATGCGCAGACGCCGCCTGCACCATGTTCTCCGCGGCGCAGCCGAGCGAGACGAACAGGTGGTGATCGTCGGGATCGACGGCCGGGCATCTGCGCGACCGGTCCGGAAGGATCGAGATCGACCGCGGCTGGATTGCAAACCTCCAACACTGCGTGTTGTGGCTCGACGGTGCCAGCGTGGCACATCGGACCAGCTCTTCGAACAGTGGCCGGCCGCTGGTCGCCTCAGTCGCGTCCGGGTGCCATGTGCTGTGCACCGCGTCGGCATAGCTCGCCTCGTGGCTGCCGAAGGAGCAACCTCCGAGAAGCGTCGGCGCCAGCCCGGCTGCACCCAGTGCGGCAAAGCCTCTTCGCGAAAGCGTGGTCACCGCGTTTTCCGATTCATGCGACCACCTTCGTACTCTCGACCGCCACCTTCGGCAACATCGCCATGACGTGTGTGCCTTGCCCCTGCGCCGACGTGACCGTCAGGCGGCCGCCGCAGGCCTGAACCCGATGGCGCATTCCGGCCAGGCCGTAGCGCGACGATGAAACCTGTTCGATGTCAAACCCGATGCCGTTGTCCAGCACTTCGACGAGGATGTGATTTCCCGCATCGACCAAGGTGACGGAGACCGTATTGGCGCAGGCGTATTTTCCGATGTTGGTCAGGCACTCCTGAACCAGGCGATAGATGGCCAACTCACTCGCTTCGTCGGCGCAGATCTCGTCGACCGCCGCCGTCACCGCAATCGTCGAACTCAGGGTGAAGTCCCGACATAGGATGGTCAGCGACGATGCCAGGCCAAGGTTGGCAAGCGATGAAGGGCACAGTCCTTCGACCACCCGGCTCTTCAATGCGATACCGCGGCCGAGCATCTCCGCCAGATGCTGAAGGCGCCGATCTACCTCGGGCGATGCATGGTCGAGACGGGACTTCAGGCACGCCACGTCGAGCTTGGCTGCCGTCAGGATGGCGCCCAGTTCGTCGTGCAGTTCGCGAGCGAGTAGCGCGCGCTCCTGTTCGCGGATGCACTGAAGATGAGTCGCCAGGTCACCCAAGTATCGGGCGCGGGACTCTCCCTGGGTCTGGATCGAATTGCGTTCGGGGAACATTCGTGCGGCCTTCGCTCAATGAGACATCAATACAGGCAACGTCATCGATTGCAGGATCGTGCGCGTCACGCCGCCGAGCACCCACTCGCGCGCACGGCTGTGGCCGTAGCAGCCCATCACCAGCAGCTCGGCGCCGACGTCAGCGGCTAACGAGAGCAAATGTGCGCCTGCGTCTCCTGCATCGTCTCCTCTAACCTGCACCCCGGCTTGCACCACCGCGGTCACCCCATGCGAATCCAGATAGACCTGCAGCGAGCGCAGTTGCGACTCTGCCGCGTTGCCGTAGCAGACCGCGTGCACGCGCGCCGCGCCGCGCAGCCAAGGCAGCGCTGCGGACACGGCACGGGCAGCTTCGCGAGTCTCTTTCCACGCGACGAGCACGGTGCGCCCGACCGGATCGACCGACCCCGTCGCGATGTAAGGCAGCACCAACGCGGGCCGACCGCTTTCGACCAATACGGTGGACACGAACTCGGCAGGCAGCTCGCCGGCGTACGCGCTGTCGCCGTCGCGCTGCGCGAGGATCAAAAGGTCGGCATAGAGCGCGCGGCGATTGAAGCCCCAGGGCGCGTCGTTCATCGGCTCGACCCAATGCATGCGCGCAGAGTCGCCGCCGGAGGCCATAAAGGTGGCGTACGCCTTGTCGCGCGATTGCTTGTCCAGCGCCAGCATGATCGCCATGGCTTCGGCCGCACCTTCCAGTGCCGATGGGTAGCGCACGAGCGCAGAGAGCGTGCACGGCATGCCGGTGACCCGGGCCCCAAAGGCGTCTGCCAGCTTGCGGGCTACCTCCACGCGCGTAGCGGTGCGGGTCGAGCTGTCGAGGTGAAGCAGAATTGATTTCGGGCTTGTCATGCGGGTTCCGTGGAGTGGAGGGCCGGAGTGATTCGGGGCCTGCCCCACTTTGCGTTCGATCATTCGAACGTAACTTGATCTGCGTCAAGGCGCTTCAATTTGCCGCGCAGAGATTGGACGAAGCGAGCACAACCTCGACACCTCGGATATGCAGCACGTCCGCTCCGAGCTCAAACGTGCAATCGGGCTCGAGGAGATGTTCAAGATCGAGGAGGAAACGCTCGGCGATCTCTGGCAGCGCACCTTCAAGCATTGGCAGCACCTCGCGCTAACGAGCGCCGATTAAGGCCGAACTAGGCGGCACGGGTCTGGATCCCTGGAGTTCTAGAACGCCAGACGAGGACGGCAACCTTTGGCGAGGAACAAAACTGTTCCGGTTACCGGCAAACTCCCTCTGGTTGCGTTCGTCGACTGCGCGCAAGGTTATCTGTGCATCGCCAGATGCCACGAAAACTTGATTCAGCGGGGCCTAGCTGAGAACTTCGACTCCACCCGTCGCCTTTCCGCACATCGGCGAGCATGAAGGCAACAACGTTCGGCAAGCGCGGCTACGCCGCAGCAGCCGAGCAAGCGCAAAGGCGCGGCCGGGACGTCAAGCAGCGGGCGCGTCGCGAGAGTCCTTGGGGTTTGTCATAGGCAAACG
>JAQGMP010000205.1 GCA_028292285.1 Variovorax sp.
CCTGCTTCAGGTAGTTGGCTGACCCGATGAAGGTGTTGCAGGAGTCGATCACCATGCTGGAAAAAAATCCCCAAAAGATGAGCCCCAGCGCCAAGTGCGGAAAAAACTTCGAGAGTTCAGTGCCGAACAGTGAACTGTAGAGCGGCCCCATGCCGCCGATCATTGCGCCCATGCTCAGGGTGAGCCAGAGCGGTCCGAGCATTGACCGCCGATAGCGCAGCACGATGTCGAACCAGGCCAGGGTCCACCAGATGTCGGTGCGGCGGGTGCCCTCCCACCAATCCGTCCACGCGCTGCGATGCAGGTTTGAATGTGCTTGGCTCATGCGCGCCCGTAGGTGTCTGCCAGGCGAACGATGTCGTCTTCGCCGAGGTAGCCACCGCATTGCACTTCGATGAGCACGAGTTCGTTTTTGCCGATGTTCGTCAATCGATGTTTCTCTTTCAATGGGATGTAGCGGTATTGGCCGGGCAATGTTTCGTGCTCGACATCGCCCACCTGGACGATCGCTTTGCCCTGCACCACCACCCAGTGCTCTGCGCGCTGGTGGTGATATTGCAATGAAAGCGATTCGCCTGGCTTTACCGTGATGCGCTTGACCTTGTAACCCGACTCTTCTTTCAGTGATGCGTACGTTCCCCAAGGGCGATGTACCACGGCGGGCAGGTGGACGGTTTCGTGCTTGCGGCCCTTGAGCGCATCGACAACATGCTTCACCTTTTGCGCGCTGTCTTTGTGGGTGACCAGCAATGCATCGGGCGTGTCGACGATCACGAGATCGCGAACGCCCAGCAAGGCCACCACTTTCGGCCCGTGGCTGTCGATTTGCACGTGGGTCCCGGTGGTGTCGATGGCGATCGCGTCGAACGGGATGGTGTTGCCGCTGGCATCGGCCGTGTGGGCATTGGCCACCGACGGCCATGTGCCGACATCGCTCCAGCTGAACTTGGCGGGCACCACGTGGACGTTGTCGGCGCGCTCCATGACGGCATAGTCGATGCTGATGTCCGGCTGCAGCCCGAAGGCGTGCAGGTCGAACTGAATGGCATTGCCGGTCGCGGTCGAGGTGTCGAGCGCGTGCCGTGCTGCAGCCAAAAGTTGAGGCGAGTATTTTTCGAAGGCGGCAACGATGGCGTCGGCCGTAAAGCAGAACATGCCGCTGTTCCAGTAGTAGCGCCCGGTCGCAAGATATTCCTGCGCGGTCGGCAGGTCGGGCTTTTCGACGAAGCGTTTCGCCAATTGGCTATCGCGAGAAACCTTGTCGACTTCGATGTAACCGAAGCCGGTGTCCGGCGTCGTCGGGCTCACGCCGAAGACCACCAGCGCACCCTTTTCGGCCAGGCGAAACGCCTGGCTCGCGCTGGCCACGAAAGCATCGACGTCGGGCACGAGGTGATCGGCCGACAGCACCAGCATGACGGTGTCGCCACTGAATTGCTTGATGCACTGGAGCGCCGCGAGCGCAATGGCCGGGGCGGTATTGCGCCCCTTGGGTTCGAGCAGCAGGGTGGTCGAAGGCGGGTCCGCCATTTGGCCGAGCACATCTTTGGTGAGGAACAAATGGTCTTTGTTGGTCACGACCAGCAAGTCGCCCGTGCCGCAGGCCTGGCCGCGTTCGATGGCCTGCTGCAGCAGCGTCGAGCCACCCAGCTTCATGAAAGGCTTTGGAAAGGCCTGGCGGGACAGCGGCCAAAGTCTGGAACCGGCGCCGCCAGAGAGCACCACTGAGAGCAGTCGCATTTTTTTCCTCGATTTGGGAGAGAGATTTTACCGGGCACCCTGACAGCGTTCGGCGTCGGCGACAGCCCATGAGGCATATGTCACGTTGCGAAGATAATCATGCGCCCGTCGACGCGTTCAGCATGCCGCCACAACAACAAGAGCTCCCCCACCTCGCCCATCCCAAATACCGCCCCGACATAGACGGCTTGCGCGCGGTGGCCGTGCTGGCGGTGGTGGTGTATCACGCGTTCCCGAAGGCGGTGCGCGGCGGTTTTATCGGGGTCGATATTTTCTTCGTCATTTCGGGCTACCTGATCTCGACGATCATTTTCGGCAGCCTGGCGGGCAGCGGTTTCAGCTACCGCGAGTTCTACGCGCGACGCATCCGGCGCATCTTGCCGGCCTTGCTGCCCGTCATGGCGGCCACCTGCGTGATCGGCTGGTATGTGCTGCTGTCGGATGAATTTCGGGAGCTCGGCAAGCATTTGCTGGCCAGCGCCGGTTTCGTGTCGAACCTGGCCTTGTGGAACGAAGCGGGCTATTTCGATACGGCGGCGGAAACCAAGCCGCTGCTGCATCTGTGGTCGCTGGCCGTCGAGGAGCAGTTCTATATTTTTTGGCCATTGTTTCTCGGCTTGGTCTGGCGCGTGCGCAGCGGGCTCGGCAAGAGCAAACTTGCATGGTGGATCGGCGTCGCGGCTGCGCTCTCGTTCTTGCTGAATGTTGCGACCATTCACCGGCACCCGGAGGCCGTCTTCTATTCGCCGCTCTCGCGCATTTGGGAGCTTGCCGCAGGCGCGTTGCTCGCACATTCGGCCCTGCGCCGTACCGCGCCACGCGGTGCGCGCAACTCCGAAGCGCGTGTGCTGGCGGGCCTCGTGCTCATCGGCCTCGGCCTCTATTTCATCCAGAAAGAAAAGACCTTCCCAGGTTGGTGGGCCATGTTGCCGGTGCTCGGCGCCTGCCTTTGCATTTCGGCCGGACCGCTTACATGGCTCGGTCGCAATGTGCTCGGCTCGCGTGTCTTCGTGTGGTTCGGGCTGATCAGCTACCCGCTGTACCTCTGGCACTGGCCACTGCTGGCGTACGCGCGCATCGTCGAAAACGGCGTGCCGGGACCGGTGGTGCGTGGCGTGGCGGTCGTGGCCGCGATCGTGCTGGCCTGGCTCACCTACCGCTTTCTCGAGCGGCCGGTACGCAAGAGCGATAACCCCGCTGCCGTTCGCTGGTTGCTGATCGGCATGGTCGCTTTGGCTGTCATCGGAACGGCTATTTTTGCGCGGCTCGTGCCGGCCCGGCACAGCGACCCGACCTTGCAGGCCATTGCTTCCGCAAGCACCGATTGGGGCTATCCCGACACCATGCAACTGGTCAAGCGTGGCGGAGAAGAGATATACAAGATTGGAGACGGAAGCGACCGCGTGCTGCTGTTGGGGGACAGCCATATCGAGCAATACGGCCCTCGAGCCATCGAGCTGGCGCGCATCGCGCCGGAAAAGCTCGGCACGCTGTACTTCGCGACCCGTGGTGCCTGCCCTGCCATTCCTCAACTGTCCGAAGACCGCGACCCGGGTTGCGCCGAACGCCGCGAGCACATGGAGGCATTCGCCCGAAGTGCCGAAGTCGACGCGGTCGTGATCGGCGGCTGCTGGGCCTGCTATTTCGATGTGGGCGAGCAGCCGCCGTCCGCGAGCGCGCCGACACCCGACCATTACTATTTCCGCGAAGGCAATGTGCGGCACATGCTGCGCGGTGGCGATGGCGTCGAGCGTTCGTTCAACTCGCTCGAGGTCTTCCTGAAATCTTTGAGGGCTGCCGGCAAGAAGACCTACCTGGTGCTGAACATTCCCGTCGGCGAAGGGTTCGAGCCGAAATCGATGATCAGCGGCAGCCGATTGGGTACGCTGACGGCGCCGCGGGTCGACCCAAGGGTTGCGCTGACGGCTTCGCAGAAGCGCATTCATGATCGGCTTCAGCAGATCGCGGTTGCGAGCGGTGCGATCGTCATCGATCCGATGGCGACGCTGTGCAACGTCCAGGGACAATGCTTGCGCACCGACGCGGAAGGCATTCCCATCTACAAGGATGCGACGCACCTTCGCGCTGCATACGTCAAGCGCTTTGTTTCTTTTCTCGACCCGGTCTTCCTCGAACCGACGCTCCCGCAGCCGAAGTAACCAACACCGACGCCGCACTCCATGAACTTCGTTTTCCGACTGGCCCGTTTCATCCGGCTCGGGCTGCAGCACGGCCCGCGCATGGCGAGCAAGCTGCCGCAGGCATGGCGCGTCTATCGCAAGGCCGGGTGGCAGGGCATGGTGTGGGAACTGCGGCGTCGCGTGCGAAAGACCAATGACTATGCGAACTGGGTAGCGACCTACGACACCTTGACGCCTGAGGCTCGTGCCACGATCACGCAACGCATTTTGGTGATGCCGGCACCGCCATTGATTTCGATATTGATGCCGACCTATAACCCGAACCCGGTGCACCTGCGGGCGGCAATCGAGTCGGTGCGGGCGCAGCTGTACCCGCATTGGGAGCTGTGCATCGCAGACGACGCATCGACTGCGGCGGAGGTTCGGCCAATTCTGGAGTCGTACCGCGATTCGGATCCGCGCATCAAAGTCGTTTTTCGTCCGAAGAACGGCCACATATCCGCTGCATCCAACAACGCTCTCGAACTCGTAACAGGCCCCTGGATCGCCTTGATGGACCACGACGATCTGTTGTCGGAGCACGCTTTGTTCTGGATGGCCGATTGCATCGCCAAGCATCCCGATGCACGGCTGATCTACTCCGACGAAGACAAGATCGACGAAAGCGGCCAGCGGTCCGATCCGTACTTCAAGTCCGACTGGAACCTCGACCTGTTCCGCTCGCAAAACATGTTCAGCCATCTTGGTGTTCTGTCGACCGAACTGGTCCGCTCGGTAGGCGGATTCCGTATCGGTCTCGAGGGTTCGCAAGATTGGGATCTGGTGCTGCGCTGCACCGAGCGCATCGACGCTTCACAGGTCCGACACGTGCCGCGCGTGCTGTATCACTGGCGCGTGCACGCCGAGAGCACCGCGCGCTCGATGAAAGCCAAGCCCTATGCGGCCGTTGCGGGCGAGCGAGCGTTGAACGAGCACTACCAGCGTATCGGTGTGAAAGCCGTCGCTGAATACCAGCAGTTCGGCTATCGCACGAGATATACGTTGCCCGATGATTTGCCGCTGGTATCGATCGTCATTCCGACGCGCAATGGCCTCAGCCTGGTGCGCCAGTGCGTCCAGTCGATCGACAACAAGACGACTTATGCGCGGTACGAGATCATCATCGTCGACAACAGTTCAGACGACCCGGCTGCCATGGCGTATTTCGCGAAGCTGGCCGAGCGGCCGAATGTTCGAGTACTGCGTGATGAGCGTTCCTTCAACTATTCGGCGCTGAACAACGCTGCTGTTGCTATCTCCCGTGGCGATGTCGTCGCGCTCGTCAACAACGACATCGAAGTCATGTCGCCCGACTGGCTTTCGGAGATGGTGGGCATTGCTTTGCAATCCGGCGTTGGAGTGGTCGGTGCGCGACTCTGGTATCCGGATATGACACTTCAGCACGGCGGTGCCGTGCTCGGCTTGGGTGGCCTCGCGTCGCATGCCCATAAAGATCTGCCGCGTGGACTGAATGGATATGCCGGGCGTGCGGTGCTCACCCAGTCTTTCTCGGCGGTCACTGCCGCTTGCCTGGTCGTCCGAAAATCCATCTACCAACAAGTCGGTGGACTCGACGAGGTCAATCTACCGGTCGCCTTCAATGACATCGACTTCTGCTTGCGCGTCCGCGAAGCCGGGTACCGCAATGTCTGGACGCCCTACGCCGAGTTGTTGCATCACGAGTCCGCAACCCGCGGCGACGACCTGGCGCCCGACAAGCGGGCGCGCTTCGAGCGAGAGATCGCCTACATGCAGAACCGCTGGACCGAAGTGATCGCGAACGACCCGGCTTACAGCCCGAACCTCACGCTCGACGCTGAAGACTTCAGCTACGCGTGGCCGCCGAGGCTCGAGCGGATCTGATGATGACGGGCGCCGCAGAGGTCGATGCGGGTGCCGGGGTGTCCGTCGCGCTGTGCACGCGCAACGGCGCGCGCTACATCGCCGCCCAGGTCGAGAGCATCTGCGCGCAGGATCTGTTGCCTCGAGAGATCGTGGTGTCCGACGATGCGTCGACCGACGACACGATCGCGATCGTTCGAGAAACAATCGCCCGCTGCGGCAAGGCAGACGTCATCGACCTCACGGTGCTGCGCAACGATCCGCCGCTCGGCGTCACGCGCAACTTCGAGCAAGCCATCGAGGCCACGCGCTGCACGCTGATCGCGTTGTGCGATCAAGACGATGTCTGGCATGCCGGACGACTGGCCCGCATGGTCGAGCCCTTTCGCCGGCGCCCCGATTTGCTGCTGCTGCATTCGGACGCGCATTTGGTCGACGATGCGCTCGTACCGCTGGGGTCGACCCTGTTCAAGGCGCTCGAAGCGAAGCCGTCGGAGCTCGCCGCCATCCAGGCCGGTGAAGCGTTCGAAACCCTGTTGCGCCGCAATCTGGTGACGGGCGCCACGACGGTGTTCCGGCGGTCGCTGCTCGGCGCGGCGCTGCCGTTTCCCGCAGAGTGGGTGCATGACGAATGGCTGGCGGCCATCGCTTCGGCAACGGGCCGGATGGACGTGCTGATCGAGCCGCTCATCGACTATCGGCAGCATGCGACCAATCAGATCGGCGTGCAGAAGCCGACGCTGGCCGACAAGATCGCCAAGGCTGTAGCGCCGCGTGGCGACAAGCACCGAAAGCGCTTGGGCAGAGCAGAAGCGCTGTTGCAGCGCTTGAAATCGCTCTCGGAAAAAGTCCCACAAGCGCATCTTCAAGCGCAGCTCGGCAAAGTCGCACACC
>JAQGMP010000213.1 GCA_028292285.1 Variovorax sp.
TCACGCCGATCACCAACATCGCCGCGACGCCCAACATCATCGCGGTCAACCCGACGTTCCCGGCAAAGAACTACGCCGAGTTCGTGGCCGAGCTCAAGAAGAATCCGGGCAAGTATTTGTATGCCTCGTCGGGCACCGGCGGCATCGGTCATCTGCTGATGGAGCTCTACAAGAGCTTGACGAACACCTACGTCACGCACATTCAGTACCGCGGCGCCGGCCCGGCGCTGAACGACGTGGTGGCCGGCCAGGTGGCGATCATGTTCGACAACATTCCGTCGGCATTGCCCTTCATCAAGAGCGGCCAGCTGGTGCCGATCGTGGTGTCGGCGCCGCAGCGGCTCAAGGAGCTGCCCAACGTGCCGACCTTCAAGGAAGTCGGGCTGGAGCCGGTCAACCGCATGGCGTATTACGGCATCCTCGGCCCGAAGAACCTGCCGAAAGACGTGGTCGACAAGGTGGCTGCTGCCGTGAAGAAGTCGGTCGAAGACCCGGTCGTGCGCAAGCGCATCGAAGACACCGGCTCGCTCATCGTCGCGAACACGCCGGAGCAGTTCGCAGCGCAGATCAAGGCCGAGTTCGAGGTCTACAAGCAGGTCGTGGTCAAGCAGAAGCTGACGCTCGATTGATCGAGGTTTGTTTGTTATCTTGCAGCCCATGACCGCGCTGCAAGACGCCAACCCCGCCATCGACGCTACCGCCCTCGACGCGCCCGGGATCGACGAGTTCATCGACGCGCTCTGGCTCGAACACGGGCTCTCGAAAAACACGCTCGCCGCCTACCGGCGCGACCTCGAACTGCTGGCGCGCTGGCTCGCCACGCGCAGCAACACGCTCGACGCGGTGCGTGAGCACGATCTGCAGGCGTACATGGGCGCCAAACTGGCCGACAAGGGCAAGGCGACGTCTGCCAACCGCCGCCTGACGGTGTTCAAGCGCTACTACCGCTGGGCGCTGCGCGAGCGCCGTATCGCCGCCGATCCGACGCTGCGGCTGGTGCCGGCGCGGCAGGCGATGCGCGTGCCCAAGACGCTCTCCGAAAAGCAGGTCGACGACTTGCTCGGCGCGCCCGATGTCGACACGCCGCTCGGCCTGCGCGACCGCGCGATGCTGGAGCTGATGTACGCCAGCGGACTGCGCGTGAGCGAGCTGGTGTCGCTCAAGGCGATCGACATGAGCCTGAACGACGGCGTGCTGCGGGTGCTCGGCAAAGGCAACAAGGAGCGGCTGGTGCCATTCGGCGGCGAGGCGCGCCTATGGATCGAGCGCTATCTGAAAGAATCGCGCCCCGCCATCCTGGATGGGCAGCAAACGCCGGATCTTTTCGTGACGGCGCGAGGCGCCGGCATGACGCGCGTGATGTTCTGGATCATCGTCAAGAAGCAGGCGACCGCCGCCGGCATTCACGCGCCGCTGTCGCCGCACACGCTGCGCCACGCCTTCGCGACGCACCTGCTCAACCATGGCGCCGATTTGCGGGCGGTGCAGTTGCTGCTCGGGCACGCGGACATCTCCACCACGACGATCTACACGCATGTGGCGCGCGAGCGCCTGAAGCAACTGCATGGAAAGCACCATCCCCGAGGCTGACCTTGCCGTGATGCGCATCGGTTGCGCCGGCTGGAGCTTGCCGCGCGACCAGTGGCCACGTTTTCCGGCGGAGGGAACGCACCTGGAGCGGTACGCGGCGCGCTTTTCGGCGGTCGAGATCGACACCTCGTTCTATCGCCCGCACCGCCGCGAAACCTACGAGCGATGGGCTGCCAGTACGCCGGACGGCTTTCGCTTCGCGGTCAAGCTGCCGCAGACCATCACGCACGAGCGAAAGCTGGTCGATGCGATGCCGCCGTTCGATGAATTTCTGACGCAGGCCGGCGGGCTGGGCGACAAGCTCGGGTGCCTGCTGATCCAGTTGCCGCCCAAGCTGGGTTTCGATGCGGCCGTGGCGCAGCGCTTTCTGGCGTCGCTGCGGCGCCGCTACGCCGGCCCGCTGGCGCTGGAGCCGCGCCATGCGGAATGGTTTTCGCCGACGGTCGACGCGATGCTCGCGGACTTCAAGGTGGCACGCGTGCTGGCCGACCCGGTGCTGCACGGTGCCGTGGCGCCGGGTGGCTGGCCGGGGCTGGTGTACTTGCGGCTGCACGGGACGCCCCGGCGCTACTGGTCGGCGTATGACGACGCCTGGCTGGCGCTGTTGGCACGGCGGTTGGTGCAGGCCCGCGAAGACGGCGCCGAATGCTGGTGCGTGCTCGACAACACGGCTGGCGGCGAAGCGGTCGGCAATGCGTTCACGCTCGGCGATGCGGTCGCTGGCGCAATCACCGCAACCGCTGCAGCCACTACAACCGCCCGTCCGCCACACGCAGCCTGATTTCGTGCACCGCGTGCTGCAGCGCCTCGGCCTCGATGCTGAAACGCCGATGAAAATGAACTTCGGTTTCCCATGTCGAATCGCCTTCGTCCCACAGCAGCTCGACGGCGCCGACATAAACCCGCTCGTCCGCTTCGATGGCGCGCGGCGTGACAATGTATTTGCCCACCCTCATGACACAACCTCCGGACGATGAAAGCAACAGTATGAAAGTGGCGAGCGCCCCGGTCTCGAAGTCAAATGTCCATTCCGCGCGACGGCGCGTGCTCGGCGCCGGTGCAGGAGCGATGCTTCTTGCCGGGCTCGGCAGCGTCGGCGCGCAGGTGCTGCCCCGCACGCTGCGCATCCTGGTCGCCTATCCCGCGGGCGGCGTCGGCGACGTCGTGGCGCGCGCACTCGCAGACAAGCTCGCAGTGCAGCTCGGCTGCGCCGTCATCGTCGAAAACCGGGCCGGCGCGAGCGGCACGATCGGCATGGATGCCGTCGCCAAGGCGGCGCCCGATGGCGCGACGCTCGGATTTTCGGCGATCAGCCCGCTGGTGCTGAGCCCGCATCTCGGCAAGGTGCCCTACGACCCGCTCAAGGACGTGCTGCCGGTCGCGAGCGTGATGGTGTCGCCGGTGGTCCTGTTCGCCACGTCGGCCACCGCGACCCGCAATTTCCAGAGCTTGCTCGAAGATGCGCGAGCCCGCCCGGGTGCCGTCCGCTGGGCGACATCGGGCCAGGCGTCGCTCGGCCACATCATGCTGGAGCAGCTGCGCGCCGATGGCAAGTTCGACGTCACGCACGTGCCGTACAAGGGCGGCGGCCAGCAAATCAACGACGCGCTGAGCGGCCAGTTCGAGATCCTGTCGATCAACGCCGGCCCCCTGATGGCGCCTTTCATCCAGTCCGGCAAATTGCGGCCGCTGGCGGTCGGCGCACCGGCGCGGCTGGAATCGCTGCCGCAGGTGCCGACGCTTGCCGAACTCGGCTTTCCGGCAGCGAACATGGCGTCGCGCTTCGGATTTTTTGCGCCGGCCGGCACGCCCGACCTGCTCGTGACACGCTACAACATCGAGATCAACAAGGCGCTCGCCAGTCCCGACGTGCGCGCCAAACTGGTCGGAACGGGCAACGTGCCGACCATCGGCAGCGCATCGGACTTTGCCGACATCATCGCGGGAGAGTACGAAGCCGATGGCCGGATCATCCGGGCGGCGGCGATCAAAGCGGAATAGACGCGAGCGTTGCGGGGTCGTTCAGCCTACCTTATAGTAGGTAGATGCAAGCATCCGCAGTCCCGTACGCAGTCCCGAAGCCCGGTCCATCGACGCGCGCGCAGATCGTCGGCGTCGCCAGCGATCTCATCAAGACGCGCTCGTACCTCGGCTTCAGTTTTCAGGACGTGGCCGATGCGGTCGGCATTCGCAAGGCGAGCCTGTACCACCACTTCGCCACGAAAGAGGCGCTGGGCATCGAGGTCGTGCGCCATTCGCTCGAAGGCTTCAAGACATGGAGCGCGCGGCTGGGCGGCAAGGCCCCGAAAGACGCGCGGGACAGCTACTTCAGGATGTACCGCAATGACCTGCACGCGGGTGCCGGCGTGTGCCCGACCGGTGCCATGGCGCCGGGCTGGGACTGCATCGGCGACGAGGTGCGGCAAGCCGTGCGAGAGCTGCGCCAGGAGCAGGTGCTGTGGCTCACCGGCGTGCTCGGCGCCTGGCCGCGCCCCAAGGGCAAGGCCGCGCCGGCGGCCGGTGCGCTGGCCGGCTTCGTCTTTGCCGTGTGCCAGGGCGCGCTGCTGTCGGCCCGCATGACCGGGCGCGTCGCCGACTTCGATGAGGCCGTGGCGCAACTGAAAGCGTCGCTGCCGGGCTGAACGCCTGTTGTTTTTTGTTTCGAAAAACTACCGATCGGTCGGTAGTCAATCTGATCTGTTCGTCAAGTCAACTGCAAGGAGATCCACCCATGAAAGCCGTTATTTCCGCCTACGCGCGCTCCCCGTTTCACTTCGCGAAGAAGGGCGC
>JAQGMP010000599.1 GCA_028292285.1 Variovorax sp.
CGCCGCGTGCGCGGTTCTGCTCCTGCGCGCGGCTCATGCCGTCGAGCCCGCGCCAGCTCATGATCGCCAGCAGCGCCATCACCGCGATGGCGACCATCAACTCGATGAGCGTGAAGCCGGCGGCGGCAGAGTTGCGCGGCCTGTGTGGCCTGTATTGCCTGTGCGGCTTGCGCATCAATACCTCCCGACCACGGTGGAGACGCGCAGCACGGTGGCTTCTGTGCCATCGCGCACCTGCACGTCCACGCGCCGGAAGTTGGGGTTGAGCGTTTGCGTGGTCGACACGGTCATGCCGAAGCTGGTGTTGGCCTGGGTGCAGACCGAACCGGCCTCGCCGACGGGCGGCATCACGCGGGCCAGCCGCGCCTTGACGAGCTCGTTCTCGACGCAGAGCTGCGCCAGCAACACATCGGACTGCCGCTGCGCATTGCGTGTCAGCGCCATCGTGGCCTGCGTGCCTGCGGCGAGCGCGATGGCAACGATGGCCAGCGCGACCAGTACCTCGATCAGGGTAAAGCCGGCGGCGTTGCGCGCTGGCCGGTGCGGCGTCATGGCGATGTCACCGCGAAAGGCCGGAGCCCGTCGGTCGCGATGCGCAACGTGCGCGCGGGCGGGCCGTCCGCCGTCAGCAGAAGCTGTTGCGCCGCGATGATCGGATCGGGTCCCAGTTGCAACGCGATGGCGGCGGTGCCGTCCGCTGCGACCGGTTGCGCGTGCATGCCGGCGCTCATCCACGCGGTCGGCAGAGCGCCCGGCGGCAAGCCGTCGAAAACGAATGCTTCGGGGCCGTTGGGCGTGGGCCTGAAGCGCACCGCCGTCCCGCTGGAACGCGATTGCGCGCGGGCGGATTCGAGCAAGGCGGCCAATCGCTCGGCCTCGCGGTCGAGCGTGGCTTGCCCCGAATCGCGCAGCGCCAGACCGACGCCGGCCGTCGCCAGCGCGATGATGGCGATGACGACGATGAGTTCGAGCAATGTGAAGCCGGCCGCGGCAGGGTCGATGCGACCGGACGAGTCGGCGCGGCCGCGGCGCCTACTGCCAGCTGCCGATGTCGGCATTCTTGCCTTCGCCACCGGGCTGGCCGTCGGCGCCGAGCGAAAGCACATCGATTTCGCCCTTGATGCCGGGGTTCATGTACTGGTAGGCGCGGCCCCACGGGTCGTTGGGCAGCTTTTCGACATAGGGCTTCCAGTTCGGCGCGGCGGGGCCCGTCGTGGGTCGCGCCAAAAGCGCCGGCAGGCCTTGTTCTGCCGTGGGATAGCGCTGGTTGTCGAGGCGGTAAAGCTTGAGCGCCTGCATGAGATTGTTGACGTCGGTCTTGGCGGCTGTCACGCGCGCATCGTCGGCGCGCTCGATCACGTTCGGCACGATCAGCGCGGCCAGCACGCCGATGATGACCAGCACCACCATCAGTTCGATCAGCGTGAAACCACGCTGCAAAATCAGCCGCGAATGGCGTTGTGAATGTCGCACGAAGGAACGGGGCGCAAAGGTCATGAGCAATGATAATGCGGCCATATGGCACTTCCCTACGCTCCGGCCCGATGGCCCGCCGCAACCGCCACCGTGGTGCTCTGGGGCGCTGCCGCCGCGAGCATCGTTTTCTGGGGATTGCGGCTCACGACACCCGCCGATGCCGCTGCGCCGCCCGCCGTCGGTGGACCTGTCGTGCCATCGGTCGACGCGGTGGCCCTGTCGCATTTTCTGGGTGGCGTGTCGAGCGAGCCGGTGGCCACGGCAACGCCCGACGCCGCGAGTCGCTTTGCGCTGCTGGGCGTCGTGGCCGATACCGACGGTCAGGGCGTGGCGTTGATCGCGGTCGATGGCAAGCCGCCCCGGCCGTTTCGCATTGGCAGCAGCATCGGCGGCCGCACCGGCGGCAGTTACGTGCTGCAGTCGGTAGGTCCGCGTGCGGCCACGCTGGGTGCAGGTGGAACCTCGGCCCCGGCCTTCACGCTGCAGATGCCGACGCGTCCGCTGGCTGTGCTTTTGCCGCCGCAAGTGCTGTCGTTGCCAGAGGCGCCCTGACCGGTTACCGCGTCGCTGCACCTCGCAGCGATACTGCTCTCTGGCTTTAGTCAGGCCTTCAGGAACAGCCGATAGACCGGGTTGGCGGTCTCGTCGACATACGGATAGCCGACCGTTTCAAGAAATTCGTTGAAAGCGCCGTGGTCGGCCGCGGGCACCTGCAGCCCGACGAGGATGCGGCCGTAATCGGCGCCCTGGTTGCGGTAGTGAAACAGGCTGATGTTCCAGTTCGGCCGCATCATGCTCAAAAACTTCAGCAGCGCCCCCGGCCGCTCGGGGAACACGAACCGCAGCAGCCGCTCTTCATGGGCCAAGCCTGTGCGGCCGCCGACCATGTGGCGAATGTGTTCTTTGGCGAGTTCGTCGTGCGTGAGGTCGATGGTGCCGAATCCGTGCGCGACGAAGGTGTCGGCAATGGTCTTCGACTCGCCGCGCGTCGATGTCGTGAGGCCGACGAACACATGTGCCTCGCTGGCGTCGCTGATGCGGTAGTTGAACTCGGTGACGTTGCGCGAGGCGCCGGGCACCTCGCCCACCAATTCACAAAAGCGGCGAAAGCTGCCGCGCTCTTCCGGGATGGTGACGGCGAAGAGCGCCTCGCGTTCTTCGCCCACTTCGGCGCGCTCGGCGACGAAGCGCAAGCGATCGAAGTTCATGTTGGCGCCGCACAGGATCACCGCATAGGTTTCACCGCGCGTGCCGTGCGTTTCGACGTATTGCTTGACGGCTGCCACCGCCAGTGCACCGGCCGGCTCGACGATGCTGCGCGTGTCGATGAACACGTCCTTGATGCCGGCACACACGGCATCGGTGTCGACCGTCATAAATTCGTCGACCAGATCCGCGGCGATGCGAAAGGTCTCTTCGCCCACCAGCTTGACCGCTGTGCCGTCGGAGAACAAACCGACATCGGCAAGCGCCACGCGCTGTTTGGCCGCGACGGATTGCATCATCGCGTCGGAGTCGTTCATCTGGACGCCGATCACCTTGATCTCGGGTCGAACCGCCTTGATGTAGTTGGCGACGCCGGAGATCAGCCCGCCACCACCGATGGCGACGAACACCGCATCGAGCGGCCCCTGATGCTGGCGCAGGATTTCCATGGCGATGGTGCCCTGGCCTGCGATGACGTCCGGATCGTCGAACGGATGCACGAAGGTCAGGTCTTGCGCTTTCTGCAACTCGACGGCGTGCGTGTAGGCGTCGGAATAGCTGTCGCCGTGCAGATGCACCTCGCCGCCCAGTGCGCGCACCGCGTTGACCTTGAGTTCCGGCGTGGTCACCGGCATCACGACCACCGCACGGGCGCCGAGCTTTTGCGCGCCCAAAGCAACGCCCTGTGCGTGATTGCCGGCCGAAGCGCAGATCACGCCGTTCGCCAGTTGCGCTGGGCTCAGATGCGCCATCTTGTTGTAGGCACCCCGCAGCTTGAAGCTGAATACGGCTTGCTGGTCTTCGCGTTTGAGCAGCACGGTGTTGCCGAGCCGCGCGCTCAGGGCCTTTGCCGGTTCCAGCGCCGATTCGACCGCCACGTCGTACACACGCGCCGTCAGGATCTTTTTCAGGTAGTCGGCGGGAGTGAGCGAGGTGGGCATGGGGCCGCGATGATAGTGCGCCCAAGAAAAAAGCCCCGGGTCTTGCGACTCGGGGCTAAATCCACCAATTGGAAGGGTGGAGGAGACAACCGGTGCGTCCGTGCGGACGCGATGAAATAAAGTATATCGACAGTTTGTTGCATTGCAACAAGCAGCGATGCTTTTCGCACACACAAAGCGAAATGCGGTGTGATTTTTTTGACTTCGACCCGACCTTTTGGAGCTGAGACGATGGAATGCACAGTGAGTTGGACCGGCGGTGCCGGCACACGATCGGCGATGGGTTTCGTCGCCGAAACCGGCAGCGGCCACGTACTGACGATGGACGGCGCCGTCGACGAAGCGAAACCCGAGAACGGCGGACGCAATCAGGCGCCGAGGCCGATGGAAACTGTATTGGCTGGCACCGGCGGCTGCACTGCCTACGACGTCGTGTTGATTTTGAAGCGCGGCCGTCACAAGGTCGAACGCTGCAGCGTCAAGCTGACCAGCACGAGGGCCGAGAAGGACCCCAAGGTTTTCACCACCATTCACATGCATGTCACTGTGGCCGGCAAAGGCTTACCGGCCTCCGCCGTCGAGCGCGCCGTTGCGCTGAGCCATGAAACCTACTGCTCGGCAACGATCATGCTGGGCAAGACGGCTGAAATTACAACCAGCTTCGAGCTGCTCGAGACCTGATCAGCTCATATTCGATGGGCAACGGAGGTCATCACGCGCGAAGCGAGCTTCATCAACGCCGTCACAGCCGCGGGCAACTGCTTTGCCCCGGCGCTCCACGCTTCGGCCGCGTGGCGCGCCTCGTCGATTTTCATTTGCATGACCACCGCGCGCGACGCGCTGTCCGCGGCCGGCAGGCGATCCAGATGACCATCCAGGTGCGCCTCGACCTGTCTTTCAGTTTCCGCCACGAAGCCCAGGCTC
>JAQGMP010000265.1 GCA_028292285.1 Variovorax sp.
TCGCTCGGCAAGTTCGTGCGCCGCTTTCGCGCCATCGTGTTCACCGTCTCCAGTGCCATGGCGGCCGTGGCCGGAAGCCTTTATGCGCACTACATGTCGTACGTCAGTCCGCTCGACTTCACCGTTCAAGTCACCGTGCTGATCCTCACCATGGTGATCGTCGCGGGTACGCGGCGGCTATGGACGGTGCCACTCGCCGCGATGTTGGTGATGGCCATCACCGACGGTGTGCGCTACATCGACCTGCCCGAGCAGATCGCGCCGGGCGCACAGCAGATCCTGTACGGCCTTTTGCTGGTGCTAGTCGCTGTCTTGCTGCCTGAAGGCCTGTTCGGCCGCGGAAAGGACAAGTTGTGACCGCGAGCCACGACGTCCTGTTGAAGCTGGAAGGACTGGACAAACACTTCGGTGGCTTGCATGCCATCCGCAACTTGTCTTTGACCGTCGACCGCGGTCGCATCACTGCTTTCATCGGCCCCAATGGTGCGGGCAAGACCACCATATTCAACCTGGTCACCGGTGCGTTGAAGCCGGACGAGGGCAGGGTGGTCTATGCAGACCGGGACATCACTGGCTTACGACCGGACCAGGTCGCCCAGGCCGGCATCGCCCGTACTTATCAAGACCTGCGTCTTTTCGGACGACTGAACTGCGAAGAGAACGTCATGGTGGCTTTCCCCGATCAGCCGGGTGAACGCGTCTCGGCTGTCTTGGTTCAATGGTCGAAGGTGCAACGCCGCGAGGCGGAGCTGCGCGAGAAGACAGCCGAAATTCTGGCGTTCGTCGGTTTGGCCGACAAGCGTGCGGCGCTCGCCTGCGACCTGGGTTACGCCGAAGCCAAGATGCTCGCACTGGCCCGTGCGCTGGCGCTGGACGCTCCCCTGCTGATGCTGGACGAACCCTGTTCCGGATTGGATCACGGTGCCTTGGACAAGGTACGCCAAGTCATGCGGGATCTCGTCGCTGAGGGCCGGACCATTTGCCTCATCGAGCACAACATGGCCTTGGTACGCGAGGTCGCCGACCACGGGATCTTCCTCGAGCATGGGAGCTTGATCGCCTCCGGCGAAGTCGCCGAACTGATGGCCGATGAACGCCTTCGGCGTCGCTACCTTGGCCTGGTGGAGGAGCACGCATGACATTGCTCCTGAAGGTCACAGGCCTGACGGTCAAGTACGGCGGCAAGGTCGCAGTCGACGCGGTCGCACTTGAAGTAGGCGAGCGGGAGATCGTCACCATCGTCGGCCACAACGGCGCCGGCAAGAGCAGTCTGCTGACTGCACTGCATGGGCATGTGCCGGCGGAAGGGCGAGTCGAGTTCGATGGCCAGGACATCACCCGCTGGTCGCCCGAAGAGCGCCTGCACGCGGGACTCGCGCTGGTGCCGCAGGGCCATCAGGTGTTTCGCGGCCTGAAGGTGCGCGAAAACCTCGAGATGGCAGGGCTGGTGCTGGGCGGTGCGAAGCCATCCGACCTCGAATCGGTCTTTGCCATGTTCCCGCGACTCAAGGAGCGCGCGGCGCAGCGTGCCGGCACTCTGTCCGGAGGCGAGCAGCAGATGCTGGCCATCGGCATGGGACTTATGGTGCGGCCGCGGTTGCTGCTGGTGGATGAACCCACCATCGGACTCGCTCCTGCGTTGGTCAAGCGCGTGATGGAAGCGCTCACAGAAGCACGATCGGCGCGCGGGTGCTCGGTGTTGCTTGTCGAGCAAAACATTGCCGAGTCGCTGGCCATTGCAGACAGGGCCTACGGCATGCGGCGTGGCGAGTTCGTGGCCGCTTCCGCCGCCACCGAATTCACCCAGCGTTTCGATCTGATGGAAATCATGTGAAAGAGGAATGCGATGACTGATCCGGTGCTCGATATCGTGGGCCGAAGGACACTCGACCGAATGCTCGAGTCGGCCGCTCGCCAGCGCGAACACGAGACCTTCATCCTGCTCGCGGACGGCAGCGAGATCACCTACGGTGACCTGCTCGCACAGCGCAGCGCAGCCGAGGCGATCTTGCGCCAGCACGGCGTTCGCCGCGGCGACGCTGTCGTGGTGCACATGCCGACCGGCCTGCGGCAGGTGGCGCTCATGTTCGGTCTCTACCGGCTGGGGGCAGTGGCGGCCATGTCCAACCCGGTGAACACGCTGCGTGAAGTGACAGCCATCGCCCTGCGCAGCGGTGCGCGGTTGCTGATCGTCGACGGCGAAGACTCCCAACTGGCACGCATGACGTCTGCGCTGCGTGATGCGGGGCGTGCCGTGTTGGCCGCGTCCACGTTCGACTGCCTGCTCACCATCAAGGCCGCTTCGGGCGTGATGCCGGTGGCGACGCCGTCCGATGAGCCGCCACTCACGCCCGAGAGTCCGGCGACCATGATCTTCACCTCCGGCACGACCTCCGAGCCCAAGTGCGTGGTCTACAAACACGGTCACCAGGTCTTCGGTGCGGAGTCGTACGCCAGCCGGCTCTGCCTGCAGCGCCACTCGCTCTTGATGCATCACTTTCCGCTCTTCCACATGAACGGCTTGAACCAGTTGGCGGCGGCGTTGCTCTCGGGCGCACGTCTGCTGTTGGTGGAGCGGTTTCGATCCGGCCTCTTCGATGAATACGTCGATCGTTTTGCGCCGACTGCGACCTACCTGAACGGCACGCATATCAAGATGATTCGCGAGACCGGCACGGTGTTGGAAAAGCCCAGTCCGCTGCAACGCGTGGGCATGGCGCTGCAGATGGGTGACGATGACTACGAATGGTTCGATCGCAAATACGGACCGGTGCTGTCGGAGGGCTACGGCCTGACGGAGAGCATCGTCGCCTGCCTGGGCAATCCGGCGACAGGAAGCAAGCGCGCTTGCTGCGGCCTCCCGGTCGCGGGATACGAGGCGCGCCTGCTCGGCGAAGGCGGCACGTCGTGCAATCCGGGCGAGGTCGGCGAGTTGCTGGTGCGGAGCTATTCGCGCTGGGGAATCATGCATGGCTACGACGGTGATCCGGAGGCCACGGCCAAGACGCTGGAAGGCGGATGGCTGCACACCGGCGACATGATGCGGCAAGACGACGACGGCTATTTTTACTTTGTCGATCGTGCCAAGGACATCATCAAACG
>JAQGMP010000601.1 GCA_028292285.1 Variovorax sp.
TGCTCTTCCGATCTGGATGCCTCGCGCAGCACCGGATGTGCGTCGTTCGGCTGACAGCCGGCGGTGTCGGGCGAGTGCTTTTGCTGGTCGAACCAGACACCAGCCAAACCCTGGTCGGTGGCAGCCAGCGTGACGCCGCCGAGGCGGCTGTCGATCTGCGTCGTATAGATCATTGCGCTCTTGAATTTCATGATGATGTCAGGCGGCAGCGCCTGTCCTTGTCTTTGGGTTCTGTGTCGTTATGGATGTCGTCGATATCGCGGAGGCCGTGCTGGCCGACGTCGCACTGGCCGGCAGTGTGTGCCAGGCACGCAGCACCGCGTAGCCGCGCCAGGGTCGCCACGCTTGCGAAGCCTCCGCTGCGGCGCGAGCAGTCGTCACGCCCAGCGCTTTTTGCAGCGCGACGTCACCTGACGGGAATGCGTCAGGCCAGCGCAATGCGCGCATCGCGATGTACTGCGCCGTCCAGTCGCCGATGCCGGGCAAGGCCTGCAGTGCGGTCAGCGTCGAAGGTACATCGGCGCCGGCGTGCAGCGCCAGCCGGCCTTCGGTGATTTCACGCGCCAGCGCCTGCAATGCGCCTTGGCGTTGCCGAACGATGCCGAGCTGGCCCAGCGCATCGCCGGTCGCCGCGGCGATCGCGGCCGGCGTCGGAAAGAGTCGATCGAGCCCGTCGATCGGCGTGGCGATCGGCTCGCCGAACGCTTCGACCAGCCGCGAGCCGATCGTGCGTGCCGCGGCCACCGTGATCTGCTGGCCGAGCACGGCGCGCACCGCGAGTTCGAAGCCGTCGACCGTGCCCGGCACACGCAGCCCGTCGCCGTCCGGAAAGCTGGCGTGCAGCGCCGCATTGATGGCGATCGGATCGGCATCGAGATCGAACATCGCACGCACCCGGCTGATGACGATCGGCAGCACCGACGCCAGCGAATCGCCGACCGACAGCATCAGCTGTTCGCGCTCGGCGTCGAAGCGCAACTGAAGCCAGCCGACGTGAATGCGGGTGCCTTGCTGCACGCGCACCGTGCGGGCAAAACGCGTGGCTCCGCCAGTGCCCGAGACGGCTTCGACGCCCCGCAATGCGCGGCGCTCGAAGAAGCCGATCATCGCCGCCGTGTCGTAAGGCGGCCGATAGCCGAGCCGTACTTCGATCGGCTGGCCTTCGCGGGCCTCGGCGTTGCCGCCGGCACGCCGCAAGGCGCTCGGGTTCAGGCCGTAGTGCGCGACGAACGCATCGTTGAAGCGGCGCACGCTGGAAAAGCCGCTGGCCAGTGCCACCTGTGTCATCGGCAACCGTGTGTCGGCGATGAGTTGCTTGGCTGCGAGCAGGCGCCGCGTCTGCAGATATTGCAATGGCGACACGCCGAACTGCGTCTCGAAGATGCGCCGCAGGTGGCGGTCGCTGACGCCAAGCCGTGCCGCGATCTGCGCCGCGCCGGGACCGCTGTCGTCGTCACCATGCGACCACGCATCGGGCTCGTCGATGAGGCGTGCCGCCTGCAGCGCGAGGATGCGCGACGCGTCTTCGGTCGACCAGCTCGCAGCGCGCGGCGCCAGTTCGGGCCGGCAGCGCAGGCAAGGGCGAAAGCCTTCGGCCTCGGCCTGCGCCGCATGGCGAAAGAAGCGGCAGTTTTCACGCCGTGGCGTGCGCACCCGGCAGACCGGCCGGCAATAGATTCCGGTGGACGTTACCGCGGTGAAAAACGTGCCGTCGAAGCGCGCGTCGTGCGTCTTCATGGCGAGGTAGCAGGCATCGTTCTCCAGCGGGGCGCCGCTGGCTGCGACGGCAGTCGCGGCGGAGGGCGTTGCGGAGGTGGCGTTGAGGTTCGACATGGCGCGATCTTAGGACGATGGCGGCGCAGAACCAGCCATTTCCGGACATCTGGCCGTGAGGCCTTATGCCTACAATCCGCGGATGCAAATCAACGCTTCGATCTTCAAGGCCTACGACATCCGTGGCGTGGTGCCGGTGACCCTCGACACCGCCGTCGCCGAGGCGCTTGGCAAGGCCTTCGGCAGTGCGGCCCGCGCCGCAGGCGAAACGACCGTCGCGGTCGGCCGCGACGGCCGATTGTCGGGTCCCACGCTCGCCGCTGCGCTCATTCGCGGCCTGGTGGCCACGGGCATCGAAGTCATCGACATCGGCGCCGTGACAACGCCGATGCTGTACTTCGCGGCGCACACGCTGTGCCGCAGCGGCATTCAGGTGACGGGCAGCCACAACCCGAAGGACTACAACGGCTTCAAGATGGTGATGGCCGGCCGCGCGATCTACGGCGACGAGATCCAGGGCCTGCGCAAGACCATCGAGGCCGACAACGCCACGCTGGCCCCCGGCGGCAGCGTACGCACGGTCGACGTGACCGAGGCCTACACGCAGCGCATCGTCGGCGACATCAAGCTGGCGCGGCCGATGAAGATCGTGGTCGATTCGGGCAACGGCATCGCCGGTGCTTCGGCGCCCGCCATCTTCCGTGCGATCGGTTGCGAAGTGATCGAGCTGTTCAGCGAGGTCGATGGCAACTTTCCCAATCACCACCCCGACCCGAGCAAGCTCGAAAACCTGAACGACCTGATGGCCGCGCTGAAGACGGGCGACGCCGAACTCGGCCTGGCATTCGACGGCGACGGCGACCGGCTGGGCATCGTCACCAAAGACGGAACCAACATCTTCCCGGATCGCCAGATGATGCTGTTCGCGCAAGACGTGCTGTCGCGCGTGCCGGGCGGCACCATCATCTACGACGTCAAGTGCTCGCAGCAACTGGCCCCGGCCATCGAAGCGGCCGGCGGCGTGCCGATGATCTACAAGACCGGCCATTCGCTCATCAAGGCGAAGATGAAGGAAATCGATTCGCCGCTGGGTGGCGAAATGAGCGGCCACATCTTCTTCAAGGAGCGCTGGTTCGGCTTCGACGACGGCACCTACGCCGGTTGCCGCCTGCTTGAAATCCTGAGCAAGAGCCCGGATGCCAACGCCGTCCTCAACGGACTGCCGACCAGCTTTTCGACGCCCGAACTCAACGTGCAATGCGCCGAAGGCGAGCCGCATTTGCTGGTGGCGCAACTGGTCAAGACCGCGACCTTCGCGGCGCCGGCGAGCGTGTCGACCATCGATGGTTTGCGGGTCGACTGGCCCGATGGTTTCGGCCTCATCCGTGCCTCGAACACGACGCCGGTGCTGGTCATGCGATTCGAAGGCCATACCGATGCGGCGCTGCACCGCATCCAGGACCAGATGATGGCGCTGTTGAAGACGGTGAAGCCCGATGCGACGCTGGCGGAGGCGTCACACTGAGCGCACCGGCCCGACGCGAGGTGAGGTCGTCGATCCTGCGTCTGTACGGCGCGTTGATGCGATTGGCGCAGCCGCTGGTGCGCCGCAAATTGCGGCGGCGCGCTGTCGCCGAACCGGGCTACGCCATCGCGGTGGAAGAGCGGTTCGGCGTGTACGACCCGTCGCTCACGGGCACGGACTGGTGCTGGATTCATGCGGTGTCGCTCGGCGAATCGCGCGCGGCCGGCATCCTGCTGATCGAGCTGCGGCGCCAGCATCCCGGCGTGCCGATCCTGCTCACCCACGGCACCGCCACCGGCCGCGAAGAAGGCGCCAAGCTGCTCGAACCCGGCGACCTGCAAGTCTGGTTGCCGTGGGATACGCAGCAGGCCGTTGCCAGCTTTCTCGATCGCTTTCAGCCGCGCATCGGCGTGCTGATGGAGACCGAGGTCTGGCCCGAAATGGCCGCGGCCTGCGCCGAGCGCGGCATTCCGCTGGTGCTTGCCAATGCGCGCCTCAACGCCAAATCGCTGGCCTCGGCGGAACGCCTCGCCTGGCTGGCGCGGCCGGCCTATGGCGCGCTGGCGGCGGTCTGGGCGCAGACCGAAGCCGACGCGCACCGGCTGGTGTCGCTGGGCGCCAAGGTCGCCGGCATCTACGGCAATCTGAAGTTCGATGCGGCACCCGATTTGCGCCAGCTCGCCGCGGCCGACTCGCTGCGCGAATCGCTGCCCAAGCCCATCGTCGTGCTGGCCAGTTCGCGCGAAGGCGAAGAACGCATGCTGCTCGAGGTGCTCAAGCGCTTCGGCGCCGCCGTGCCGGTGCCGCCCGCCCAAGCCGCCATCAGCTCGATCGCCAAGCGGGTGCACGAGGTGCAATGGATGATCGTGCCGCGGCATCCGCAACGCTTCGACGAAGTGGCTGCGCTGATCGAATCGCAGGGCTTCGGCGTGGCGCGCCGCAGCTCGGCGAGTGCACCGGCCGATGCCGAAATCTGGCTGGGCGATTCGCTCGGCGAGATGGCGCTGTACTACGGGCTGGCCAGCGTGGCGCTGCTCGGCGGCAGCTTCGAACCGCTGGGCGGGCAGAACCTCATCGAGGCGGCCGCATGCGGTTGCCCGATCGTCATGGGCCCCTCGACCTTCAACTTTGCCGAAGCGGCCGACCTGGCCCTGTCGGCCGGCGCGGCGCAGCGCGTGCCCGACATGGAACACGCGGTGATGGCCGCGCTGGGCTTGATCGGCAATGCCGCCAAGCGCGAAGTGATGGTGCAGGCTGCGATGGCGTTTTCATCGTCCAACCGCGGCGCGGCGCAACGCACGGCGGCGGCCGTATTGGCGCTGGTGCGGGACGTGCCGCGGCCGGTGCCCGTGTCGGTAGCCGCAGCAATCGAGGCAGCCGGGCGCACCGACCCCGAGTTTCGCGATCCCGATCTCAGCGACCGGGCGGATTGATGACCGGCGGCGCGGGCGGCGCCGAAGGTATCACCGGCGGTGTCGGATTGAAGGGTTGGATCTGCACCGGCGGCGCCACGATGAACGGTGTGGGCGCCACCGGTACCGGGCTCTGGGTCGCGGCCGAGGGCACCGCCGGCGAAGCGTCTGCCGCCGCGCTGCCCGGTGCCGCCAGCGTCGAGTTGACCGCCTGCAGGTCGTCGGCCGTCAGCGTGCCGTTGGCCTGCCGCAATTTGAGGTTGCCCAACAGCACGTTGTAGCGCGCCTGCGCCAGGTCGCGCTTGGTCTGGTAGAGCTGGCTTTGTGAATTCAGCACGTCGATGTTGATGCGCACGCCGACCTGATAACCCAGCCGGTTCGCATCGAGCGCGCTCTGGCTCGACGACTCCGCCGCTTCCAGCGCCTTCACCTGGCCCGCACCCGACACAAGGCCGAGGTAGGCCGATCGCGTCGCCTGCGTCACGCTGCGGCGCGTGAATTCGAGCTGCTGCTTCGACTGCTCCTGGAGCGCCAGCGTTTCCTTGATGCGGTTCTCGGTCGCGAAGCCGGCGAACAGCGGCAGGTTGAACACCACGCCGATCGTCGCTGCATTGATGCGCGTGCCGACCGTGCTGGTGCTGGTGCCGGTCGGGTTGCGCGTCACGTTGTAGCCGAGGTTGGCATCGAGCGTCGGCTTGTGGCCGGCCTCGGCCTTCTGCACTTCGAGGGCGGCCACGTCGAGTCCGAGGCGCGCCTGCTGGATCGACGGATGCACGTCTTCGGCCTGCAAGACCCAGGCGTTGATGTCGGCGGGCAACGCCGTCGGCAACACGACCGGTGCGGCCAGCGGCGTCGGCGCGCTGCCGGGGCGTCCGACCAGCTGGTCGAGCACGATCTTTTTCACTTGCAAGTCGTTCTCGGCCGCGATCTCCTGTGCAATAACGAGGTCGTACCGGGCCTGTGCTTCGCGCGAGTCGGTGATGGTCGAGGTGCCGACCTCGAAGTTGCGCTTGGCCGATGCAAGCTGCTCGGCCACGGCCACCTTTTGCGCACGCACCAGCGCCAGGCTGTCCTGGCTTGCCAGCACGTCGAAAAACGCCTGGCTCACGCGAACGATCAGGTCCTGGTCGGCGGAGGTGAGCACGGCCTGCGCGATGTCGGCCTGCCGCTTGCCCTGTTCATAGGTGGCCCAGTTGGCCGGCCGGTAGATCGGCTGCGTCGCATTGATGCCGACGTTCTGCGTGTTGAAGTCGCGCCCGGCCGAGCCTTGGCCGCCGTCCAGCACGTTGATGTCGAGGTCGCTGCGGCCGGCGCCCGCCGTGAGCCCCACCGCCGGCAGGATGCCGGCCCTGGCCTGGGCCGCACGGGCCACGCTGGCGTCGTACTGCGCACGCGCGCCCTGGTAGGTGGCGTCGTAGCCGCGGGCGGCGTCGTAAAGCTCGATCAGGCTCTGGCTGTGTGCCGACGGCGCAAACGCTGCAAGGAGCGTTGCGAGCGCGGCAGGAAGGAGAAGAAGCCGGGGCCTGAAGGGCATTGAAAAGTCCTCGAAGAGAAATCAGTAGCGCGGCACGGCTGCGTCGTGCTGCGCCGACCAGGCGTCGATGCCGCCGGCCACGTTGGCCACCTCGGCAAAGCCGTTCTGGCTCAGGAATGCGGCCACGCGCTGGCTGCGTGCACCGTGGTGGCAGAGGCATGCGATGCGCTGGCTGTCGTCGAGTTCGGCGAGGCGCGCGGGCACCTCGTTCATCGGAATCGCCAGCAGCGTGAAGCCTTGCGGCGCGACGCTCGCGGTTTGCAGCTCCCACGGCTCGCGCACGTCGAGCAGCACGGGCGCCGCGGTCGCGTTCTGTGCGAACCACGCGGCGAGATCGGAGGGGCGGACCTGGTCGATCAAAACGGATAGCTCAAAACGAAAATCAAAACGAAAAGCGCGAAGGCTCGGGGAAATTGAGCAGGCGCGGCGCGACGGTGTCCCACGGCTGCGTCGTTTCCCATTTGCCTTCGCTCACGCGCGTGGCGAAGTGGGCGCGCATCATCGGTTCGTCGCCGACGACGGCCGCCATGCGGCCACCGACCTTGAGCGAGCCCAGCAGGTTCTGCGGCATGCGCGCGACCGATCCGCTCAGCACGATCACGTCGAAGCTCGGGCCGCTCGGCAACGGTTTGGAACCGTCGGCGTGGCGCACTTCGACATTGCCGATGGCGTTGCGGGCCAGCGTCGCTTTGGCGCTCTCGGCCAGGTCACCATCGATCTCGAGCGTCAGCACCTGGGCTGCGCGGTGGGCCAGCAGCGCGGCCATGAAACCGGAGCCAGTACCAATCTCGAGCACCGACTCGTGCTTTTGAATGTGCAGGTCTTGCAGCATGCGGGCTTCGACCTTCGGCGACAGCATGAACTGGCCGGCGACGGAGCCATCGCGCAGCGGAATTTCCATGTCGAAGAAGGCGAGGGCGCGGTGCGCTCGCGGCACGTAGTCTTCACGCCGGATCGCGGCGAGCAAATCGAGGATGTCGAGGTCCAGCACGTCCCAGGGGCGGATCTGCTGTTCGATCATGTTGAAGCGCAAGCGCTCCTGCGTCTGGGTGGGATTCATCATGTGTTTTTCCTAGAGGGCTCAGGACAAACCCTCGATTTTAGGTGGCGTGGGAAGCCCGGCTTCATGGCGCGCTCCGTTTCGTCGCGGTCAATCCGTGCAGCACGGTCTCGGCCTGCAGCGCGATGTACCTCTCGGCGTCGAGCGGCACCTCGTCGTCGATGCAGACATTGCTCGAATGCTTCGACAGCATCAGAAAAATCATCGGTGCGATCACGGTGTAGATCGCCAGGCCGACATCGACCGGCGCGAACTCGCCGCTGTCGACGCCGCGTTGCAGGATGCGGCGCAGCAGGTCGTGGCCCGGCTGCGTGACCTCACGCCGGTAGAACGCGGCCAGCTCCGGAAAGTTATTGCCTTCGCTCATCATGAGCTTGGTCAGGCCCGATGCCTTGGTGGCGCCTACGCGTTCCCACCAGATGCGCATGCAGTAGCGCAGCATGTCGGCGGTGCTGCCTTCGAAGGTGGCGAACTCCTGGTTCCACTCGGTGAAGCGGCCGGCCAGATTTTCGACCACGACGGCTTTGAAAAGCTCTTCCTTGCTGGGAAAATAAAGGAAGAGAGTGCCCTTCGAAACGCCGGCGCGGGCCGCGACTTCTTCGGAGCGGGTCGCGGCAAAGCCTTTCTCGACAAACAGGTCGAGCGCCGCTTCGAGCAGTTCACCCGGCCGCGCCTCCTTGCGACGCTCGCGCTTGCCTCGAATCGGGCAGAGTTTGTCGCTGAAAAATCGGGGAGCAGGCATCGAAAGATTGCAAAACAACGTTAATGACTCACGGGTTAGTAATGTAGTGACCGACCCGCACGCCGTCAAGACGCCACAATGTCGCCCATGTCCACCTCCATCGATCCTTCCTCGAACACCGAAACCATCGTGCTCGGCGGCGGCTGCTTCTGGTGCACCGAAGCGGTTTTCGACCGGGTGCAGGGCGTCGTCGACGTCGAATCCGGCTATTGCAACGGACAGACCATCAACCCCACGTACGAGCAGGTGTGCACCGGGCGCACCGGCCACGCCGAGGTGGTCAAGGTCGTGTTCGACACCGAACAGATCAGCCTGCACGAAATCCTCGAGATATTTTTCGTCATCCACGATCCGACGACGCTGAACCGCCAGGGCAACGACACCGGCACGCAATACCGCAGCGGCATCTACTTCACGAGCGACGCGCAAAAGCAGATCGCCGAAGGCGTGATCCGGGAGATCGCCGAGAGCAAGACCTACGGCTCGCCCATCGTGACCGAGGTCGCGCCGCTCGCCAACTACACGATGGCCGAGGCCTACCACCAGGACTACTTCCTGAACAACCCCAACCAGGGCTACTGCGCTTTCGTGGTCGGCCCCAAGGTCGAGAAGTTCCAGAAGACCTTTGCGGCGAAGGTCAAGGGCTGAGTCTTTCGACCCGCCCGGCCTGTTGACTTTCATCTTCGTGCATTCACTGCGTCTCTCTCGTCTTCCTCGTCTGTCGCGCCTCGGTGCGAACACGTTCATCGCCGGCCTGCTGGCGGTGGCGCTGTGGTTCGCGTCGACGATGGGCCTGGTGCATGGCGTGGTCCACGTACAGGGCGTGCCGCAAGCGGCCGAGCACACCAGGACGGCCTCCGCGGTTGCGGTCGAAGTCGTGCCTACCGTTGCCACTGAGGCCGGGTCGGTCGCCAAGGTCGCCCACGCCACCCATGTCACCGGCTTCGCGGCGCTCTTCGCCGATCACGCCGATGGCGATGCGCAGTGCCGCTTGTACGACCAGCTTTCCCATGGGCCGGCAGCCATCGCCGTGCCGTTGATCGTTCTGCCGCTGGTCTTGCCGACGGCCACGTTCGACTTCTTCCAGGGCGAAGTCCTCGCCCGATGGGTCGCGCTGTTTCAAGCGCGCGGCCCGCCTTCTCCTCGCTGAATCCCCGCTTTCGGTTCCGGCGGCTGCCGCACGCGTCTGGCGTGCGTGCGCCTGCCGGTTTCCCTTTGATTCAACGAGCTTTTCAATTTCATGACCCACTTTTTTCGTCGTGGCGCCATCGGCGCCGCTGTCTCCTTGCTTGCCGCTTCGGCCGCGTTCGCGCAATCTGAACCCACCACCGCTCCGGCGCCCACGCTGCAGGAGATCACCGTCACCGGCAACCCGCTCGGCGCCACGGATTCGATCGCGCCCACCGTCTCGCTGAAAGGCGATGCCCTGCTGCTGCGCTCGCAATCCACGCTGGGCGAAACGCTCGATGGCCTTCCGGGCGTGAGCAGCAGCTACTTCGGCCCCAACGCGAGCCGGCCGATCATTCGCGGGCAAGACGGCGACCGCATCCGCATCCTGCAGAACGGCGGCGGCGCACCCGACGCGTCGGCCCTGAGCTACGACCACGCGGTGCCGGTCGATGCACTGGTGACCGACCGCATCGAAGTGCTGCGCGGCCCATCGGCGCTGCAGTACGGCGGCAGCGCGGTCGGCGGCGTGGTCAACGTCATCGACAACCGCATTCCGACCGAGCCCTTCGATGCGGCGGGCAGCTTCGGCGGCCGTGCCGACCTGGGCTATTCGACCGGCAACCGCGAAAAGAACGGCGGCGTGGTGCTCGAAGGCGGCAACGACCGCTACGCGCTGCACATCGACGCCTTCGATCGCGAATCGGACGACGTCGACGTGCCGATCGAGCTGCAGTGCAGCAAGCCGGGCTCGCCGGGCCTGGCGCGCCGCATCTGCAACTCCGCCAACCAGGCGCATGGCGGTGCCATCGGCGGCACGCTGTTCTTCGATCAAGGCTGGATCGGCGCATCGGCCAGCACCTACCGCAGCACTTACGGCACGGTGGCTGAAGACGACGTGACCATCGGCATGAAGTCCGACCGCTATGCGCTCGAAGGCGAGTGGCGGCCGGGCAGCTTGCTCGGCGGTTTTTTCACCAGCGTGCACGTCAAGGCGAGCCATACCGACTACCGGCACACGGAGTTCGAAGGCGCCGCCGCCGGCACGACCTTCGCCAACATGAGCAACGACTTCCGGCTCGAAGCCAAGCACCAGAAAATCGGTAACTTCGAAGGCCTGATCGGCTTCAGCAGCGAGAGCAACCGTTTTTCGGCCGACGGCGAAGAAGCCTTTGCCCCGAACAGCCGCACGCGCTCCAACGCACTCTTCCTGCATGAAGAACTGGGCACGTCGTGGGGCCGCCTGAGCTTCGGTGCGCGCACCGAGCAAGTGAAGGTGACGTCGCTCGGCTACCCGGAAGACCCGAGCGTGACGCGCTTCGCGACGGGCGAACACGACTTCAACCCGCACAGCGCGGCGCTCGGCGCGCTGGTCAACCTCACGCCGCAATGGCAGCTGACGTCGAACCTCGCGTACACCGAGCGCGCACCGAAAGACTACGAGCTGTTCGCCAACGGCCCGCACGTCGCGACCGCTGCATGGGAAGTCGGCGACCCGACGTTGAAGAAAGAAAAGTCGACCGGACTCGACATCGGCGCGCAGTGGAAATCGGGCCCGAACAACGCACGCGTCAATGCCTACGTCACGCGCTTTCAAAACTACATCGGCCTCACTTCAACCGGCCGTGAGCTCGACGAAGAGGGCAACGTATTGGCCGTGCCCGGCACGCCCGATGCGCTCGCCGAGTACGCCTACAGCGGCATCCGCGCGCGCTTCACCGGCATCGAGGCCAACGGCAATCTGAGGTTGCTGGGCACCGACGGCTTCTCGCGAATGACCGATGGCTCGACACTCGATCTCGAGTGGCGCGGCGATCTGGTTCGCGCGACCAACACCGACACCGGCGAGCCGTTGCCGCGCATCGCACCGGTGCGGGTCGGGGGCACGCTGGCGTACGGCAACGGGCCGTGGGGCGCACGCTTCGGCTTCGACTACAACGCTGCGCAGCACCGCGTGCCGGCGATGGGCGCACGTGAAACCGATGCCTACACCTTGTGGAATGCGGCGCTCACCTACCGCATGAAGGTCGAGCGCGCCAACCTCACCTGGTATGCACGCGTCGACAACATCACGAACAAGCTGGCATACAGCGCGACGTCGATTCTGACGACGACGGTGTACCCGGATGCGCCGTTGCCGGGGCGGACGCTGAAGGTCGGGCTGCGCGCGACCTTCTAGGCTCTCAAGCCTTTGCCGACGCGGGTGCCGGCGCGGGTGCCGGGTGCCCGCTCACGCGGCTGCCCGCGTCCTTCGGCAACGTCACCGCGTCGACCAGCGCCAGCAACGCAACCGCGGTGACCAGCCCGAAGGCGATCCGAAAGTCCTGCACGCCGGGCGCGCCGGCGTGCCCGGTCAAGCGCTCGGCGATGCTCAGCCCGATCGCGCCGAACGCGATGCCGACGCCGGCGCTGGCCTGCTGAAACATGCTGAACAACGTGGTCGCGCCGCTGGTTTGCGCGGGCGTGGTGTCGCAGAACGCCAGCGTGTTGATGGCGGTGAACTGCATCGACCGGCACATGCCGCTCAGCACCATCACGGCGACCATCACGGCGACCGGCGTGCTGGCCGAGAACGCCACGCAGGCCGCAAAACCGAGCGCTACCAGCAGGCCGTTGATGAGCAACGTGCCGCGAAAGCCCAGCCGCCGCATGACGAAGCTGGTGGCTGGCTTCATGCCCAGATTGCCGCCGAACATCGCCAGCATCATGAAGCCCGATGCGACCATGCTGAAGCCGAAGGCCAGCTGGAACATCAGCGGCAGCAAGAAGGGCGCACTGCCGATCGCGACCCGAAACAGCGAGCCACCGACCACCGATGCCCTGAACGTCTTCACGCCGAAAGCCGACAGGTCGACCAGCGGATGCGCGGTGCGCCGCAGATGCCACAGCGCGAAGCCGAGCGAGGCCGCGCCACCGGCTGCCAATGCACCGGCGAGCGCCCAGTCGATCGGCGTGTGGCTCATCAGTTCGAGTCCGTACATCAGCGCCGCCAGGCCGAGGCCGCTGGCAACGAAGCCGACCCAGTCGAACGGTCGCCGCTTGCCCTGTGCATCGTCGATCCAGCGCAAGGCCAGCACGATCGCGATCGCGCCCAGCGGCACGTTCAAAAAGAAGATCCAGTGCCAGCCCCAGGTGCTGGCGATCCAGCCGCCGAGCGGCGGCCCCAGCACGGGCGCCGCGAGGCCGGGCCAGGTGATGGTCGCGATGGCTTTCACCAGCCCGCTCTTGGGCGTGCTGCGCAACACGACCAGCCGACCTACTGGCACCATCAATGCGCCGCCGATGCCCTGCACGATGCGCGCCGCCACGAACACCGGCAGGCTCTGCGACAGGCCGCAGGCCACCGAGGCCAGCGTGAACAGCAACACCGCGCCGGCGAAGACCGACCGCGGACCGAAGCGGTCGGCCACCCAGCCGCTCATCGGGATGAAGACCGCGAGCGCCAGCAGATAGGCACTGATGCCGATCGACAGGTTCACCGGCAACACGCCGAAGCTCTGCGCCATGGCGGGCACGGCGGTCGTGATGACGGTGGCGTCGAGGTTCTCCATGAAGAAGGCCGCGGCGACGAGAAAGGCGATGAGGCGGCCGCGGCGGGCTGAGTTGGCGTCTTGCGCCGGGCTGTCGGGAAGTTGCGAAGTCATGAGTGACCGAGCATAGCCACCGGCGCCCGCAAACCGGCTTAATCTCGGCATCTGATTCCCGAGGCCACCACGATGTCCGATTCCCCATTCGAGCCCACCGATCCCCCCGACAACAGCGGCATGCG
>JAQGMP010000312.1 GCA_028292285.1 Variovorax sp.
TTCTGGAAGGGAAGAATGCGCAACCGGGCGGGCCAATGGAGATCACCAGCAATGACGGAAGCACAAATCGCCCGCGCGCTGCGCCTTGCCGATGCGGTCGCGCGGCGGGCCATGGCGATGGGGCGGCTCCGTTCGGCGCGGTGCTCATTGCGCCCGATGGCGTGGAGCCCGATCGATCGGGCTCTTTTCAGGTGCCGCGCCTGTCCTTGGAACAATCCCAGAAGCCACGGTGCGTGGCGCCCGTCAGCCCAGCACCGTCTCGATCTCGGTCTTCACTTCCGTCATGAGCCGATGCACCGGGCACTTGCCGGCGACACGTAACAGCTCGGCGCGCTGCGCGTCGTCGAGCGCGCCGGTCAAGCGCAGCGTCGACTTCAATCTATAGACACCTTTGCGCTCGTCGGTGCTGTCACGGTCGACCACCACCTCGATGTCCTCCACGGCCATGCCTTTGCGGCGCGCATAGAGCAAGACGGTCAGTGCCTTGCAGGCTGCGAGCGATGCGTCGTAGAGGTCGTGCGGCGTCGGGCCGGCGTCGGTGCCGCCGGCGTCGTCCGAAGCGTCGACGGGAATTTCGTGCGCCCGGATTTTGAGTGTGTGGCGCGTGCTGGTGGGGCCGGCCGTGCCGTCGCGATAGACCGAAATGCTCATGCCGGATTCCTTCTCGTTGGGTTCTCGTTGTATGAATGGGACGCGCGGCAAGGATGCGCCAACGCTCAGGCGCCGCCGTACCGCTCGGTCTTTATACGGGCTGCGGGCACACCGGCATCGATGAGGCCGTTGGCCACCGCTTCGACGAATTTGTTCGCACCGCACACGAACACATGGCGTGGCATTTGGCGCCAGTGGCGAAGCACGTCGCCGATCGCATCGGCGTCGAGCCGTCGACCCAAGTCGGCAGGTCGCGGCGGCAGCTCGCGCGTGGTCACGGCGATGAAGGTGAAGGCGGGCCGCGCCGCTTCGAGCGCGAGCAGCTCGGCGAGGAATGGCAGGTCGGCCGCGGTGCGTGCGGAGCACACGAGGAGGACCGGCACCGGCTCGGCCGGGTCTTCACCGACGGCCGCTCCGGCAACAAGTTCGGGAGGCGATGCCGCCGCCCAGGCGCGCACCATCGCCATCAACGGCGCGATGCCGGACCCACCCGCCATCAGCAACAGCGGCCCGCCATCCGCCGGTCGCCAGACGAAGTGGCCACCGAGCGGCCCGCGCACTTCGATGGTGTCGCCGACCTCGGCGATGTCGTGGAAGAAGGGCGACACCTCGCCGTCCTCGAGCTTCTCGATGATGAGTTCGATGGCTCCCGGGCCCGGCGCCGAGGCGATGGAATAGCTGCGCTGCGCGGCATAGCCATCGGGCGCGGTCAGCCGCACGTCGACATGCTGGCCGGCCTGGTGCGAAGCCAGCCTAGGCGCCAGCTGCGGCACCTGCAAAAAGAAGCTCTTGATGCGCGGCGTGAGCGGCGCGATGCGTTCGATCTTCGCGTCGCGCCACGGGCCCGAAGGTTCGCTCAGCAGCGGATCTACCGCGATCACGGATCGTCCGAATAGCGCTGCTGCCGCCACGGATCACCGTACATGTGATAGCCGCGCAGCTCCCAAAAACCGGCCTCGTCGCGCGCGGTGAACTTGAGCCCCTTGATCCACTTCGCGCTCTTCCAGAAGTAGAGGTGCGGCACCAGCAGCCGCGCGGGGCCGCCATGCTCGGGCGCGAGCGGCTGGCCGTCGTAGCGGGTCGCGACCATGGCACGCCCGCCGACCAGATCGGCGACCGGCACGTTGGTGTCGTAGTCGTCGAGCGACAGCGCCAGGAGCCACGGCGTGGGCGCGGCCAGGCCCGCATCGGCCAGCAGATCGTCGATGGTCACGCCCTCCCAGCGGGTGTCGAACTTCGACCAGGTCGTGACGCAATGGATGTCGCCCTGCCACACGGTGCGCGGCAGCGCTTCGAACTCTTCCCAGCTCCAGCTCTTCAACGGCCGCGGTCCGTTGCTCAGCGTGAAGCGCCACTGGGCCATGTCGATCCGCGGCGCCGGCCCTTTGGCCAGTACCGGAAAATCGTCGGTCTCGAACTGGCCCGGCGGCAGTCGCCTGGCAAAGGCTGCCGTGGGCCGTCGCCCGGTGAATCCGCGTGTGACCATGTCGATGAATCCTGGGCTGGTTAACGCTCTTCGTGTTCGCGTGCCTGATCGATCAGTCGCGCGACCATTAAACGCCCGTCGATCACGCGCTGGCAAAGGCTTTCTTCGAGCGGGTCGGCGATCGCTCTCGTCGAAGGTCGCGACGACCATGCGTGAAAGCAAATCCCTCGCTGCCATGTGCAGGTTCCTCCAGATTTGGGTATACCTTAGCTTCTTCGGCGTCGGCAAGCATTTCTAAAGTCAACATCCGGCAACGCCCGGCCGCTTGCCGTTGGCATGCGTCCTGCGTGTCCGATCCTGAAAGCAAAAGCAATCAGCACGCCATGAATTCCAAAGCCGCGTTCCCCGAAGAAAACACCCTCGACGAGCGCGACGGGCGCTATCTGCGCAAGGCGATCGTCTGGTCGCACGCGGCCCGGC
>JAQGMP010000315.1 GCA_028292285.1 Variovorax sp.
GCGGAGGTCGACGTGCTGGTCTACGAACTGGTTCGCAGCCTGGGCGGCACGATTTCGGCGGAACACGGCATCGGCCTCGTCAAGAAATCCTTCCTGTCGTTCACCCGATCTCCGGAAGAGATTGCGCCGATGCAAAGGGTCAAGGCGGCGCTGGACCCGCACAACGTGCTGAATCCGGGCAAGGTCTTTTGAACGGACCGCACAGGCGCAGGCAATAACCTCAGGTTATTCGCCCATCCAAATCTCTTCATTTGCTCGCAGGGGATGCACCACCAATAATTCCTCCAAAGCAAATCAGATGACGCGTGCTGAACGCCGTCACACAGAGACAAACGATGAAATTGCGCTTTCGCATTCTGTTGATGTGGCTCGCCACGGCACTTCCCCTCGCAGCGTCGGCAGACGACGCGTGGCCATCGCGGCCGGTCAAGCTGGTGGTGCCGTTTGCAGCGGGTGGCGCGACGGACGTCGTCGCCCGCCTGCTGGCCCAGCGCATGTCGGTCGTCTGGAAGCAACCGGTGATCGTCGACAACAAGCCCGGCGCCGGGACCATTCTGGGCACCAACCTCGTGGCCAAAGCGCCGGCGGATGGCTACACCCTGGGCGTGGTGGTGTCGGCGCATGTGATCAACCCGAGCCTGCGCACTGGACTGCCCTACGACACCCTCAAAGACTTCGCAGGCGTCACCGAAGTCGGCGTGCAGCACATGGTGATTGCGGCCAACCCATCGTTTCCGGCCAACAACCTTGCCGAGCTGATCGCGCTGGCAAAAAAGCAGCCGGGCAAGATCAGCTACGCGAGCTCGGGCAGCGGCACCGCGCTGCATCTGGGCATGGAGCTGCTCAAGACGCAAGCCGGCATCGATCTGCTGCACGTTCCCTACAAAGGCGGCGCGCCGGCGCAGCAGGACGTGATCGGCGGCCAGGTTCCATTGCTGGTCGACATCTATCACAGCAGCGCGTCGCAGATCAAGGCGGGCCGGCTCAAGGCCATTGCACTGTTCAGCCCGCAACGCCCGCAGTCGTTGCCTTCGATTCCAGTCATCTCGGAAACCGTTCCCGGTGTCAGCGCGCTCAGCGTACTTGGCATCGTCGCGCCGGCTGCGACGCCGCGCGCCATCGTCGACAAGGCCAGCGCCGACATCGCCGCCGTGATCCGGTCCGCCGATTTCAGCGAGCAACTGCAGGGCATGGGCGTCGAAGCGGTCGGCTCCACGGGGCCTGAATTCGACAGCCTGATCCGCGCGGACGTTGCCAAGTGGGCGCCGATCGTCAAGGCTTCCGGCGCGGTTGCCGACTGAGACCTGTCGATCGCCGATCACTCACCGATCACCCACCCATCTTTTCTCCTGGCCTCGGACCATCATGAACACGACCTGCCTGACCCATCAGTCCCAATCTTTCGCCTGGAAAGCCGCCTCGTTCAAAAGCTCGGCCGACTACACCCTGAAGCTCAGCGACGAGGAGAGGACGGAACTGATCGCCGCCGTTCGCGCGCTGCCCGACCCGCGGTCGCCGCAGGGCAGCAGCGCCGCCCAATTCGCGATGCAGACGCTGTCCCCACGGCTTCGCGCCGCATACGAGGATGTGCGCTCGGGCCGCGGCTTCGTGGTGCTGCGCGGACTGCCGGTCGACGACGTCGCGCTCGAAGAATTCATCGCAGCGGTTTGGGGCATCGGTGCGCATTTCGGCAATGCCTTGTCGCAGAACACGAGCGGTGATCTCATCGGCCACGTCGTCGATGCCACGGCGGAAGATGCGACGCCGCGCATGTATCGCAGCAATCTGGAGCTTCGGCCGCACAACGACATCACCGCGATGATCTCGCTGGCGTGCTGGCACAAGTCGGAGAAGGGCGGTGCTTCCGTCATCGTGAGTGCCGTCACCGTGCATGACGAACTTTGCAAGCAATCGCCCGAAACGCTGGCACCGCTGTATCGCGGCTTTCATTACCACCAGGTCGGCGAAGAAGCGCCGGGCGAGCCGCCCGTCACGCGCAACCGCGTGCCGCTGTTCGCGGTGCGCGGCGGGCAGTTGAGTTCGCGTTACCTGCGTTCCAATCTGGTCGCCGGCCACCGGGCGATGGAGATCCCGCTGACCGACGAAGAGATCGCGGCGCTCAATCGCTTCGATGCCGTGGCCACCGCGCCGGAAAACCGGCTTGCCTTCTTTCTCGAACGCGGCGACATGCTGGTGGTCAACAACTACACGGTCATGCACGCGCGCACGTCGTTCACGAACTTTCCGGAACCCGAGCGCAAGCGCCATCTGGTGCGTCTCTGGATGGACCAGGAAGGCTTTCGCGATGTGCCGCCCGAATATCTGTTCCACGAAGTCAACGGCGTGCCGCGTCGCGAAGGCAAGACCGCATCGCTCAATTTCCGCAAGCTCTACGCCGACGATCCGGTGGCGAGCGGTGGCATCGCCGACCTGAAGGTGACGGACGAGATGGCGGCGAGCAACGGTTGAGCGGCGTTGTCGCGCATGGAGTCGCCCCTGGCGTCGCGCACGGAGTCGGGTAGGGTGCGCCCATGCGACATCCAGGACTCCAATCATGAATCTGCGCGAGATGGAAGTTTTCCGGGCGGTGATGCTGAGCGGCACGGTCAAGAGCGCCGGCGCGCTGATGCACATCTCGCAGCCTGCGGCCAGCAAACTGCTGGCGCAGGCGGAGCGGCGCTCCGGCCTTCGCCTGTTCGAACGGGTGCGCGGGCGCCTGGTGCCGACGCAAGAAGCGCATCAGCTCTATCCCGAGATCGAAGCGGTCTGGAAAACGATGGAGAAAGCGCGATCGGTGTCGCGCGAACTGGCGGCACCGCGGGGCGGCAGTCTTCGCATCGCCAGCACGGCGCGTTTTTGCACCTATCTTTTGCCGCATGCCGCGACCGGTCTCTACGAGAGCTTTCCGGACTTGACGGTGCACGTCGACATGGTGATGTCGCACCTTGTCAGTGACGCAGTGGCCCGCGGCATGTGCGACCTGGGCATCGAGATGCTGCCGACCGAGCACCCGGATCTGGAGATCGTCCACACGCTGCACTGCGGGCTGGTCTGCGTGATGCCGGAGGACCACCGGCTCGCCAGCAAGCGAGCGATCCGCGCGGCGGATTTGCGGAGCGAGCGGCTGATCGCGCTGTCGCAGGCACCGCCCTTCGGCCATCTGCTCGAACAGGTCTATGGCGATCTGCTGAAGGGCGTGCGGGTCGACCTCGAAGTGACGTCCGGGCCGGTGGCTTGCTGGTTTGCTCAGGCGGGCGGCGGTATTGCCGTGCTGGACGCGCCCACGGCGGCA
>JAQGMP010000321.1 GCA_028292285.1 Variovorax sp.
CACCGGCTCGAATGGGCCGAAAGCCCGGAATGGGCGTATGGCGGCGGCCTCTATCACATCCACTGCGACTACCGCCTCATGATCGACAACCTGATGGATCTGACGCACGAGACGTACGTCCATGCCACCAGCATCGGGCAGCCCGAAATCGACGAAACGCCCACCAAAACGACGACCGAAGGCGATGCAGTGATCACGGCGCGTCACATGGAAAACATCATGGCGCCGCCGTTCTGGCGGATGGCGCTGCGTGGCAACCATCTTGCCGACGACGTGCCGGTGGATCGCTGGCAAATCTGCCGCTTCACGCCGCCCAGCCACGTGCTGATCGAAGTGGGCGTGGCCCACGCGGGCAACGGCGGCTACAACGCCGACGCCAAGTTCAAAGCGTCGAGCATCGTGGTCGACTTCATCACGCCCGAGACCGAAACGTCGATCTGGTATTTCTGGGGCATGGCGCGCAACTTCAACCCGAACGACAAGGCGCTCACTGCGAGCATCCGCGAGGGCCAGGCCAAAATTTTCGGGGAAGATCTGGAGATGCTCGAGCGCCAGCAGAAGAACCTGCTGGCCCATCCCGACCGCGCCTTGCTCAAGCTCAACATCGATTCGGGTGGCGTGCAATCGCGGCGTGTGCTCGACCGCATCCTCGCAGCGGAGAGCGCTTCGTGACCGTCTGCGATCTTCAGGTTCGGGTCGCCCGCAAGGTCGCCGAGGCGATCGATATCGCGACCTTCGAGCTGGTCAGCGTCGATGGCCGGCCACTGCCGGCCTTTTCAGCGGGTTCGCATGTCGATGTGCACTTGCCCAATGGCTTGACGCGCCAGTATTCGCTTTGCAACGACCCGACCGAAGCGCATCGCTATTTGATCGGCGTGCTGCGCGACCCGGGCTCGCGCGGCGGCTCGCAAACTCTGCACGATGCCGTTACCGAAGGCGACGTGCTGCATATCAGCACGCCGAAGAATCACTTTCCGCTGGCGCATGAAGCCAGCCACAGCGTGCTGGTCGCCGGCGGCATCGGCGTCACGCCCATCCTCTGCATGGCGGAGCGCCTTGCGGTGACTGGCGCATCGCTCGAAATGCATTACTGCACCCGCTCGCCGGAGCGCACCGCCTTTCGCGAGCGAATCGCCTCCGCGTCGTTTTCCGGCACGGTGCAATTTCATTTCGACGATGGCGACGCCGGGCAGAAACTGGACCTCGCGAGGCTGCTGTCGACGATGAAGCCGGGCGTGCATTTGTATGTTTGCGGTCCCAAGGGTTTCATGGACTGGCTGCTCGACGCGGCACGTGCCGCCGGGTGGCCCGCAGAGCAACTCCACTACGAATTTTTCGGTGCGGAAGTCGTCAAGTCGGATGACGATGCCAGCTTCGAAGTCAAGCTGGCGAGTTCCGGGAAGGTGGTCGTGGTCGGCAAGGACCAGACCGTGGTGCAAGCGTTGGCCGCTGCAGGCATTGAGGTCGCCGTCTCGTGCGAACAGGGAGTTTGTGGCACCTGTCTGACGCGTGTGCTCGAGGGCGAACCCGAGCACAAGGACATGTACCTGACGCCGGAAGAGCAGGCGGCCAACGACCAGTTCACGCCCTGTTGTTCGCGTTCGAAGTCGCCCCTTCTGGTGCTCGATTTGTGATCTTCATTGATCCTTGATTGCGAGGTGTCTTATGTCTCCCCTGATTGCGAAACTCGTTCTGGCGGCCGTCGTTGCCGGCACGCTGGGCGTTGCCGAGGCGGCTCCCGTCAAACCGCACGGCAAGCACCCGGTGAAAAAGCCGCAAGTTGCCACTGACGCGCCGAAGCCTGAGAAATTGGTCCGGGCGCCCGGCGGGGTCGTGGTGCCGCAGCAGGCACGGTCAAGTGGCATGCCGGGCTTCATGGACGACGGCGCAAGCAAGCGCGGCCAGAAGCCTTGACGGCCAGGGAACGCCGGCAGCAGGCATCCATCAGTGCCGGGTTTGCTGCACCTTGATGCGCAACGTCGCCACGGCCCAGCCCTTGGCTTTCAGTCTCGCGACGATCATCGGCGCCAGTTGGCGCAGCTTGGCTGCTGCGGCGCTGCCGTTGACCAGCACGCACCAGACGTCGCCTTCCGCCGGGCCGGCCTGCACCGCAGGCCGCATGTCCGGGGGAATCAGTTCTTCCACCGCCTTCAGCCGCTCGGACGCGTCGCGGGCGCGTGCCAGCAGGCCCGCCAGGGCGGGGGAGTCGTCGGCGGCCTGGAGCAAGGTGAAAGGGGTTGTGCGGCGGGTCATAGGGAAATAACAGACAGAAACAAGCCGGCTAAAATGCCCGGTTTGCCGGCGCATGCGCCTGGCATCAGGGCCGCTTGCTTTTCATGGAAGTGCGCCCAACTGCTTCCACCATATCTTAGGGATTTGGATCGCAGCGCCCCGCGTGCAGGGTGTCCGTCGATCCTCCACGCATGGCAACCAATTTCCTGACCCAGATTTTCGGCAGTCGCAACGACCGTCTCCTGAAGCAATATCGGAAGACCGTCGAGCGCATCAACGCGCTTGAACCCGAGTTCGAAAAGCTCAGCGACGACGCCTTGCGCGCCAAGACCGAGGAGTTCAAGGCCCGCGTCGCCAAGGGTGAATCCCTCGATGACCTGCTGCGCGAAGCCTTTGCCACCGTGCGCGAGGGCTCCAAGCGCGTCATGAAGATGCGCCACTTCGACGTGCAGCTGCTTGGCGGCATGGCCCTGCACAACGGCAAGATCTCCGAGATGCGCACGGGCGAAGGCAAGACGCTGACCGCCACCTTGCCGGTGTACCTGAACGCACTGTCGGGCCAGGGCGTGCACGTCGTTACCGTCAACGACTATCTCGCCAGTCGCGACGCGAAGTGGATGGGTCGGCTCTACAACTTTCTCGGCTTGTCCGTCGGCATCAACTTGCCGAACATGCCGCGGGAAGAAAAGCAGCAGGCGTACGGCAGCGACATCACGTACGGAACGAACAACGAGTACGGCTTCGACTACCTGCGCGACAACATGGTCTATGAGCCCGGCGATCGGGTCCAGCGCGGGTTGAGCTACGCCATCGTCGACGAGGTCGATTCCATCCTGATCGACGAGGCCCGCACGCCGCTGATCATCAGCGGCCAGGCCGAAGACCACACCGACACCTACCTCGCGATCAACAAGGTCGTGCCGCTGCTCACCAAGCAGGAAGGCGAAGCCGATCCACGCACCGGCGAGGGTGTTACCAAGCCGGGCGACTTCACCGTCGACGAAAAGACGCACCAGGTTTTTCTGACCGAAGACGGTCACGAGAACGCCGAGCGCATCCTGAGCGAGTTCAAGCTGCTGCCCGATGGCGCATCGCTGTACGACCCGGCCAACATCACGCTGATGCATCACCTCAACGCCGCTTTGCGAGCGCGGCACCTGTACCACCGTGACCAGCATTACGTTGTGCAAGAGGGCGAGGTCGTGATCGTCGACGAATTCACCGGCCGCCTGATGACGGGGCGCCGCTGGAGCGATGGCCTGCACCAGGCCGTCGAAGCGAAGGAAGGCGTGCAGATCCAGGCCGAAAACCAGACCTTGGCCTCGATCACCTTCCAGAATTATTTCCGCCTGTACGGCAAGCTCTCCGGCATGACGGGCACGGCCGATACCGAGGCCTACGAGTTCCAGGAAATCTACGGGCTCGAGACCACGATCATTCCGCCGAACCGTCACAGCAAGCGAGAAGACCAGCTCGACCGCGTGTACAAGACCACGCGCGAAAAGTACGAAGCGGCGATTCAGGACATCCGCGAGTGCTACGACCGTGGCCAGCCGGTGCTGGTCGGCACCTCGTCCATCGAGAACTCCGAAATCATCGACGAACTGCTGAACAAGGCGGGCCTTCCGCATCAGGTGCTCAACGCCAAGCAGCATGCGCGCGAAGCCGACATCGTGGCGCAAGCCGGCCGCACGAAGATGATCACGATCGCGACCAACATGGCGGGTCGCGGCACCGACATCGTGCTGGGCGGCAACGTCGAGAAAATGAT
>JAQGMP010000216.1 GCA_028292285.1 Variovorax sp.
CCGGCAAGACGCCCGAACAGCTCGAAGCCGCACTGCGTGCCGAGGTCGCACGCGTGGCACGCGACGGCGTGGGCACGGCCGAGCTGGCGCGCGTCAAGACGCAGTGGGTCGCCAGCGAAACCTACAAGCTCGACTCGGTGATGGCGCAGGCGCGCGAACTCGGCAGCAACTGGGTCGAAGGGCTGCCGCTCGACGCCAGCGAAAAGATCATCGCGCGGCTGCAGGCCGTCACGCCGGCGCAAGTGCAGGCGGTCGCCGGCAAATACTTCGGCGACGACCAGCTCACGGTCGGCACGCTCCGGCCGCTGCCGGTCGACAAGAACCGGCGCCCGCGCGTGCCCGCCGTGCCTGCGGGCGAACTGCGCTGAAAGAAGTACGACCCATGTTGACCTTCAAGAAGATCGCGGCTGCGGCCGCTTTGACCACGCTGGCCGGCGCCGCATCGCTCTTTGCGATGAACGCGAACGCCGCCATTCCGATCCAGCACTGGACGCTGCCGAACGGCGCCAGGATTTACCTCGGCGCCGTCAGCACCTTGCCGATCGTCGATGTGCAGCTCGACTTCGATGCCGGCAGCCGCCGCGACCCCGACGCGCAGGCAGGCCTGGCCGGCGTCAGCTCCGACATGGTCGAAAAGGGCATTCGTGCCGTGGACGGCGCACCGGCCATGGACCAGAACGCGCTGGGCGAAGCCTGGGCCGATCTGGGTGCCGAGTTCGACGTCGGCGCCGGCAACGAGCGCACGAGCTTCACTTTGCGTAGCCTGTCGGATCCCAAGTTGCTCGACAAGGCGGTCGCGCTGGCCGCCCGCGTGATCGGCGAGCCGGCGTTTCCCGACGACGTTTGGCAGCGCGAGCGCGAGCGACTCGTCGCAGCCATCAAGGAAGCCAACACCAAGCCCGGCATCGTCGCCGCACGCAACTTCGCGCATGCGGTGTATGGCTCGAACCCGCTCGGCCAGGAAACCGATGAGACCACGCTGGCGCGCATCGACGTGGCGACCATGCGCAGCCGCTACGCGCAGCTGATGCTTCCGTGCCGCGCCAAGCTGAGCATCGTCGGCGCGGTGACACGGGCGCAGGCCGATGCGATCGCGACGGCGCTGCTGGCCCGCTTGCCGCAAACGGCAGCTTGCCCCGCACTGCCGATCATTCCGCAAGTGGCGGCACTCACGGCGCCGAAGGAAGAGCGCATTCCGTTCGAGTCCGCGCAGGCGCAGGTCATCATCGGCCAGCCCGGCTACCCGCGCAACGATCCGGACCACTTCGCGCTGAACCTCGGCAACTACGTGCTGGGCGGCGGCGGCTTCGTCTCGCGCTTGACCGATCAGGTGCGCGAAAAGCGCGGCCTCACCTACAGCATCTACAGCGGCTTCGCACCCGGGCTCGAAGCGGGTGCCTTTCGCATCGGCTTCCAGACGCGGCCCGATCAGGCCGATGAGGCGGTGAAAGTGTCGCGCGCAGTGCTGGCGAAGTTCGTCGCCGATGGTCCGACCGAGGCTGAACTCAAGGCGGCCAAGGACAACGTGGTCGGCGGCTTTGCGCTGCTGCTCGACAGCAATAGAAAGCTGCTCGGCAACATTGCCAACATCGCCTGGTACGACTTGCCTTTCGACTACCTCGACACCTGGACGGCGCGCATGAACGCGATCACCACGGCCGACATCAAGGCGGCGTTTGCCCGCAAATTGCAGCCCGAGCGCATGGTCACGGTTATCGTCGGCGCCAAGCCATGAAAAAACCAGAAAAGACCAAAGCACGCGTTCAGCCGACCGGCCGCGCCGACAAACGACCGCATGAGGTCCGCATCATCGGCGGCCAGTGGAAGCGCACGCGCCTCGCGGTCGCCGACAAGCCGGGCCTGCGGCCGACGCCCGATCGTGTCCGCGAGACGCTGTTCAACTGGCTCGCCAGCCTCGCGGGGGCTTCCTCCGGCGCCACGGGCGGTGCGCTGCCCGGCTGGCATTGCATCGATGCGTTCGCCGGCACCGGCGCGCTCGGCCTCGAAGCAGCGTCGCGCGGTGCCGCCAGCGTGCTGCTGGTCGAGCAAGACCCGGCGCTGGTCGATCAGTTGCTCAAGCTCAAGACCAAGCTCGCTGCCGAAGCCGTGCGCATCGAGCGCGGCAACGGCGTGACTGCGCTGGAGCGCACGACAGCCAACGCCATGCACGCCGTGTTTCTCGATCCGCCCTTCGAAAGCCCGGCGCTGTACGAGCCGGCCTTGCGTGCCGCGGCGCGCGCGGTGCACGACGACGGCGCGGTCTACCTCGAAGCGCCGCGCCTCTGGAACGACGAAGAGCTGGCGCCGCTGGGACTTCATGTGTACCGTCACCTGAAGGCCGGCGCGGTGCACGCGCATCTGCTGCGAAAGGGCGCGGCCATCGCTGCATAATCCGCCGACCCGGCCGCGACGGCCGAAGGAGTGGAGCCCATGACCAGCAACGTGATCGCGGTTTACCCCGGCACCTTCGACCCCATTACCCTGGGCCATGAAGATGTGGTGCGACGTGCCACCCAGCTTTTTTCGAAGGTGATCGTCGCGGTTGCGGCCGGCCATCACAAGAAGGCGCTGTTCTCGCTGCAGGAGCGCATCCAGATGGCCAAGCAGGCCGTCGAGCCCTACAGCGATCAGGTGACGGTCGAAAGTTTTTCGGGCCTGTTGCGCGACTTCGTGGTGGCCCGCGGCGGCAAGGCGATGGTGCGCGGCCTGCGCGCGGTCACCGACTTCGACTACGAGTTCCAGCTCGCCGGCATGAACCGATCGCTCATGCCCAACGTCGAAACGGTGTTCCTGACGCCGAGCGACAAATACCAGTTCATCTCCAGCACCTTCGTCCGCGAGATCGCCATGCTGGGCGGTGAAGTCGACAAGTTCGTCTCCCCGAGCGTGCAGACGGAGCTGATCGCCAAAGTCCGCAGCCTGGGCCGCGAATAGATGGCGATGC
>JAQGMP010000362.1 GCA_028292285.1 Variovorax sp.
GACGAAGCCGACTTGAAGCTGGGGCTCATCAACATCTCCAGCCCGATCGCGCGTGCGCTCATCGGCAAGGAGGAAGGCGACACCGCCGAAGTGCAGGCGCCGGGCGGCCTGAAGCGCTACGAGATCATCGCCGTCAGCTACATCTGAGAGCCTGAAGGATCCTCGCCGCAATGAAGGACCGCTTCGCGCTGCTGCTCGCTGCCTTCTGGTGGGGCAGCCTGACGACGACCGGCTTTCTGGTGGTGCCGATGGCCTTTGCCAAGCTCGGCAGCCCGGCGGTCGCCGGCAACTTTGCCGGGCAACTCTTCGCGGCACAAACCTGGGTGGCGCTGGGCTGCGGCATCGCGCTGCTGACCTACTTCCGTTCGAAGATGGTCGATGGTGTCGGTCCGGCGGCCCGGACGGCGATCGCCCTGATCGTCGTCGCGCTGTTGTTGGCGCTGCTGCAGGAGTACGCCGTTTCGCCGCGCATCCTCGCGCGCGACAACCTCAAGCTCTGGCATGCCGTGGGCAGCGTCATGTACCTGGCGCAATGGGTTTTCGCCGGTGTTCTCCTCTGGCGCATGGCGCCCACTGCACCAAGACACCCGGCCTGACAGCACGGTGCCAGTGCTGTGGCCGGGTGGCCGCGCCTATTCTTTCCAGTACCGCGCCACCCAGTTCGCAGGCCGGATATAGCGAAAGAGCCGGTTGCGCCGTCCTGCAAGGGCGTCCGGCGGGTTGCATTCGCCATGAAAAATCATGATGCGGGCGCCTTCGGGCACGAACGGTTCGCGCCACAGGTTGGTCGGGAACGGCGGAATGCCGTGGTACTTGAAGCTCGGGCACCACGCGGCAGGCCAGTAGTTGAGCTTGTGCTGCCGGTATAAAAACTCCGAGAGGTAACGCTGTTCGTTGCGAAACTCGGCCTGGACCTTGTCCATGTTGGCCCGAAAGTGATCGAGCACGTCGGCATGCGCGCCCAGTTCGAAGCGGTACACCGACGAATTGCCAGTGATGCGTTCGCGCCGCCACGGACGCGCATAGTCGTGAATGATCAGGAATTCGCCGGGCTGCTCGAAGAACGCATCGAGGCCGCCCACGACGACCACGTCGACGTCCAGAAAAAGCGCCGTGCCGCGCAGACCGTGCAGGTCTGCCGAGAAAGTGGTCAGCTTTTTCCAGGCACCGTCGCGCTGACCGGGCGCGAGGTTCAGGTCCAGCGGCGGGATCGGCAGGCATTGCACTTCGGGACGGATGCCGGCCCCGTCGTCCGTCAGGCAGACGAACTTGAAGTCGCCGCTCAGATGGCGCCGAACCATCGCGTAGAGCCGGTTGACGTACTCGGGACCGTACTTGGTGCCCCACTTCATGCAGAGGATATGGCGCTGGCCGCCCGATTTCGAAGACGGCGGCGACGGGCTCACAGGCACGTTTAATCTGCCTGTCGGCGCTTTTTGGCGGACAGCGGCCGCTTGGCCTTGGCGCGCTTGATGGTGCCGCCCGGCGTCAGGCGCTGGTTGCCGAGCACGCGTAAAGTCTTGATTTCAGGGCGTTGGCCGAAGCGCTTGCTGTACTTGACAATCTTGACGTCGCGCGGACCGGGCATGCGGTCTTCGTCGACCTCACGCTCTTTCTCGACCTTCGGGCGCCAGAGAACCAGCAACTTGCCGATGTGCTGGATCGGGGCGGCACCGAGCTCGTCGGCCAGCGTTTGCATCATGGCCTCGCGTGCGACGCGGTCGTCAGAGAACACACGGACTTTGATGAGGCCGTGCGCCTTCAGGGCGGCGTCGGCCTCTTTCTTGACGGCAGGGGTCAGCCCGTCGCCACCGACCATGACGATCGGATCGAGGTGATGCGCTTCGGCGCGATGCACTTTGCGTTGTGCGGGGGAAAGTTGAATGGCAGGCATCCCCGTATTATCGAACGTAGATGAATACCAAAACCACGGGCAAGAAGGTCAACAAGGCTTGGCTGCACGATCACATCAACGATCCGTACGTCAAGCTCGCGACCCGGGAGGGCTATCGCGCCCGGGCGGCCTACAAACTCAAGGAAATCGACGAGACGCTGGGGCTAATCAAACCGGGCCAGTTGGTGGTCGATCTCGGTTCCACGCCCGGCGCGTGGAGCCAGTACGTCAGGCGGCGCATGTCGCCGGGCGGCGCGGCGGCCGGCGCGTTGCAGGGCACCATCATCGCGCTCGACCTGCTACCGATGGAGCCGATCGAAGGCGTGGCGTTTCTTTTGGGCGACTTTCGCGAAGATGCGGTGGTCGACCAGCTGAAAATCGCGATGGGAGGGCGGCTGGCGGATGTCGTCGTCTCCGACATGGCGCCGAACCTGTCGGGCATCGCCTCGGCCGACACCGCGCGAATCGAGCATCTGGTCGAGCTTGCAATCGAGTTCGCACAGCACCACATGAAACCGGAAGGTGTGTTGGTCACCAAGGTATTTCACGGTGCGGGCTATGACACGCTGGTCAAATTGTTCAAAGGCAGTTTTCGGACCGTCAAACCCATCAAACCCAAGGCGTCGCGGGACAAGTCTTCCGAGACGTTTCTGGTCGGAATGGGTTTGCTGGGCGCACGTACGAATT
>JAQGMP010000401.1 GCA_028292285.1 Variovorax sp.
GACACCATGCGGCTGTCGACGCCGTAGCTTGGCGCCAGCGTGATGCTCGGATAGAAGGCGGCGCGCGCCACGCCGATCTGCGCATTGGCCGCGGCCATCGCGCGCTCGGCCGAGGCCACGTCGGGCCGGCGCGCGAGGATGTCCGACGGCACGCCGATCGGCACCGCCGGCGGTTGTAGCTCGCGCACTTCGGCCGAGATCGCGAAGACCGGCGCCGCGGTACCGGTGAGCGTGGCGATGGCGTGCTCGAATTGCGCACGCTGCTTTTGCAGCACGCCGACCTGTGTCAGCGTGTTGTCGAGCAGCGCCTGTTGCTGCGCGACCTCCAGGCCCGAAGTGGCGCCCAGATCGTGCCGTGACGTAACGAAGTCGAGCGCGCGGCGCTGCAGGTCGATCGAACGCGCCAGCACGTCGAGTTCGGCATCGACCTCGCGCAGGTTGACGTAGGCCGAGGCCAGATCGGTGGTGACCAGCAGGCGCGTGTTCTGCAGATCGGCGGCCGACTGTTCGGCCGATGCGGTCGCGCCTTCGATGGTGCGGCGCACGCGGCCCGACAGGTCGAGTTCGTAGCTGGCGGTGAGCGACAGCTGGAAGTCGCTCTGCACGGTCGTGAAGTTGGGCGCGGCGTAGTTGGTGAGCGGCCGGTTGGCCGAGATGCGCAGCCGCGCGTCGCGGTTGTTGAGGCCGACCTGCGGCAGCAGCGCCGCCGAGTTCACCTGCACGATGGCGCGTGCCTGCGCCAGCCGGGCGTTCGCGATGGCCAGCGTCGGGCTGGCGGCCAAAGCTTGCTGCATCAGCGTGTCGAGTTGCGGATCGCCGAACTGGCGCCACCACGGGCCCTTGTCGGCCGCGTCGTTGGGCGTGCCTTGGCGCCAGGGCGCTTCGACTTGCCAGGACACAGGCATGTCGGTGGCCGGCTTCTTGTAATCGGGGCCGGCCGCGCAACCGGCGAGGACTGCGGCCACTGCCGCCGCGCAAGCCAGAGGCCGCACTGGCACAAGCCGGACAAGCCGGACAAGCCGGCGCGCGCGCGCCATGCGCATCACGATGGCGCCTTGCCCGATGTGTTGGCGGCCGCTGCCGCCGGCGCGATGGCAGCACCGGGATCAGCGGGCGTCGCCGGGGCGGCCGTCTTCGGCGGTGCGATCGCCACCGTGTCGCCTTCGGCCATCGAGTCCGACGGGTTGAGCACGAGTCGGTCGGTGGGCTTCAAGCCCTCGAGCACTTCAACCGATTCACCGTAGTTGCGGCCCAGCGACACGGTCTGCAGATGCACCTTGCCTTGCGGATCGACCGTGGCGACCAGCGTGCCGTCCTTGCGGAACAGCAGCGCGTTGGCCGGCACCGACAGCGACGTGCTCGCAACCAGCGGCAATTGCACCTGCACGTAAGCTCCCGGCAGCAGCACGCCTTCCTTGTTGGGCAGCGACACTTCGACCTGCATCGTTCGCGTGCTGGCGTCGATCGACGCCGAGGTGCGCGCGATCTGTCCGCTGAAGCTTTGCCCGCGCAGCTCCGACTGCGTGACCGTCACGGGCTGGCCGGCCTTGACCAGTTGCGCATACGACTGCGGCACGTTGACGTACACCCGCAGCGGATCGGTCTGCGCGAGCGTGAAGAGCGCGCGGCCGGTGCCGCTGCCGGCGTCGATCAGATCGCCCACATCGACATTGCGCCGCGTGATGACGCCGGCGAAAGGCGCGACGACCCGCTTGAAGCCTTCGAGCTGCTTCAGCCGCTGCACGTTGGCATCGGCCGCCGCCAGGTTGGCGCGCGCCTGGTCCGATCCGCTGCGGCGTTCATCCAGCTCTTGTTGCGACACCACGTCTTTCTTGCGCAGCGCCTCCCAGCGCGCCACGGTGCTTTGCGCCAGCCCGAGGCTCGACGCGGTTTGCTGTCGTGCGGCGATGGCCTGGGACAACTGCTGGTCGATCTCGGGTGTTTCGAGCTCGGCCAGCAGCTCGCCTTTTTCGACGTGGGCGCCGATGTCCTTGGTCCAGCGTTTCAGGTAGCCGCTGGCCCGCGCCGAGATCGGCGACTGCACGAAGCCCTGCAGCGTGCCGGGCAGCGCCAGCGTCTGGCCGGCACTGCGTGCCGTCGGCAGCGTGGTGTTGACGTACTGCTTCGCGCGTTCGGTGGTACCGGCCTCGAGCGACCGGTTGTTGGCAATGCGGCTGATGACCGTGCGCGCGGCGCCGAGCGCCAGCAGGATGAGCACGATGACGCCGAGGATGCGGGTGCGGCGGATGATCTGCCGGCGCTTCATGCGTTCGACGTGGCCATTCCCGTCGGGATCTCCGGCGTCGATCGGATGGATGCCCAGGGCCGCGTGGCGTTGCTCGGACATAAGAATCAACTCTCCTGGTACGAGCCGCCTTGCGGCTCGGGTGCGTGTGGCGAAGAAGGTGCAGCAGAGGCGCGCGCCGCCTTGCGCCTTGCAATGCGGTCGTGAATGCCGGCGAACACGACCGGCACGAAAAACAGGGTCGACACGGTGGCGAACAGCAGCCCGCCGATGACGGCGCGGCCCAAAGGCGCATTTTGCTCGCCGCCTTCGCCCAGGCCCAGCGACATCGGGATCATGCCGATGATCATGGCGAGGGCGGTCATGAGCACCGGCCGGATGCGCGTGGCACCGGCTTCGAGCGAGGCGGCCAGCGGCGTCGCGCCTTCTTCGCGGCGTTGCCGCGCGAACGACACCAGCAAGATGCTGTTGGCCGTGGCCACGCCCATCGTCATGATGGCGCCCGTCAAGGCCGGCACGCTCAGCGTGGTGCCGGTGATGAAGAGCATCCACGCGATGCCCGCCAGCGCCGAAGGAAGCGCCGCGATGATGATGAAGGCGTCGATCCACGACTGGAAGTTGACGACGATGAGCAGGTACACCAACACGATCGCCATCGCGAGGCCGACACCCAGTCCGATGAAGGACGACTGCATGGTCTGCACCTGCCCGCGAATCACGACATCGCTGCCGCGCGGCAGCTTGGGCCGCAACGCATCGACCTGCGCCGTGACCTTGTCCGCCACGCTCGCCAGATCGGTGCCCTGCACGTTGACGTAGACGTCGACGGCCGGGAGGATGTTGTAGCGCGACGCGATGGCGGGCTGCCGTGCCGGCGCCACCTCGACCAGGTTGCCCAGCAACTGCGTGCCGGCGTTGCCGGTGGCCGTCGCGGCGTTCGCATTCGTGCCGCCGACGCCGACCGGCATGTTCAGCAGCGCATCGAGCGAGTCGACCTTGTACTGCGGCGTTTGCACCGCGATGCTGTAGACCACGCCGTTCTGCGGATTGAGCCAGAAGGCCGGCGCGGTTTGCGAACTGCCCGACAGCGAGATGAGCACGTTCTGCCCGACGTTGGACGCGCTGAGCCCGAGCTGCTGCAGCCGGGTGCGGTCCATGTTCATGTTCAGCGAGGGCGTGTCGAGCCGCTGGTGCACGTGGGCGTCGACGGCGCCCGGGATCTGGCGGATCGACTTCACCAGTTCGGCCGCGAGCGCCGCATTGGTATCGATGTCGGAGCCGGTGAACTGCACGTCGATGGCAGCGGGCAGCCCGAAGTTCAGGATCTGCGTGACGATGTCGGCCGGCTGAAAGAAGAACTCGGTGCCGGGAAAGCGCTTGGGCAATTCGGCCCGCAACAGCGTCACGAATTCTTCGGTGGGCTTGTGGCCTTCTTTCAGCGAGAGATTGATTTCGCCGTCGAGCGTGCTGATGGTGCCGGCGTTGCTGTAAGACAGGTTGATGCCGCTGTTGGCGACGCCGAGGTTGTCGAGAATCGTCTCGAGCTGGTCCGGCGGCACCAGTTCGCGGATGGCGTCTTCGACCTCGTCGGCCAGCCGCGCCGTTTCTTCGATGCGGGTGCCGGTGGGCGCGCGCATGTGCAGGCGGATCTGGCCGGCATCGACGCTCGGAAAGAAGTCGCGGCCCAGCACCGGATACAGCAGGCACGAGAGCAAACAGAACGCAAGGAAGACCAGCGCGAACGCCTTGCGCTGCGTGAGCAGGCCCGACAGCGACAGCGTGTAGGCACGGCGCACACGTTCGAACTGGCGATCGAAGCCGCGGTACACGCGCTGCAGCAAGCTCGGCTTGGCGTCGGCATCGGTGTGCACGTTGCGCATCAGCAGCATGACCAGCGTCGGCACCAGCGTGCGCGACAACAGATACGACGCCAGCATCGCGAACACCACCGCCTCGGCCAGCGGCACGAACAGGAATCGCGCCACGCCCGACAGAAAGAACATCGGCACGAACACGATGCAGATGCACAGCGTCGAGACAAAGGCGGCCACGCCGATTTCGTTGGCGCCGGTCAGGATGGCTTCGTTGAGCTCGGTGCCCATGTGGATGTGCCGCTCGACGTTTTCGATCGTCACGATGGCCTGGTCGACCAAAATGCCGACCGACAACGCGAGCCCTCCCAGCGTCATGATGTTGAGCGTTTCGCCGAGCGCGTAGAGCGCCAGGATCGAGGCCAGGATCGACAGCGGAATGGTCAGCGCGATGATGAGCGTGCTGCGCCAGTTGCCCAGAAAAAGCAGTACCATCGCGGCCGTGAGCGCGGCCGCGATGATGGCCTCGACCACCACGCCCTTGAGCGCCGCCTTGACGAACACCGACTGGTCGAACAGCGGCGTGATCTTGACGTCTTCGGGCAGCACCTGCGCCACCTTGGGCAGCAGCGCGCGCAGGTTGGCGACGATGTCGAGCGTCGATGCGCCGCCGTTCTTCAGCACCGACAGCAGCACGCCGCGTGCACCGTCTTGCCGCACGATATTGGTCTGCGGCGAGAAGCCGTTGCGCACGTACGCGACGTCTTTCAGATACGTCGTGCCGCCGCCCGGCGTGCTGCGCACCGGCAGGTCATTGAGGCCGGCCACCGCTTCGGGCGACCCGTTCATCTTGACCGTGTATTCGGTGTCGCCGAACTTGGCGGTGCCGGACGGAAGAATCAGGTTTTGTACATTCAGGGCGTTAACGACGTCCGAGGGCGCCAGCCCGCGTGCCTGCAGCGCCTGCATGTCGAGGTCGACCGAGATCAGCGGGTTTTTGCCGCCGTACGGAAACGGAACGGCCACGCCTGGAATCGTGATGAGCTGCGGCCGCAGGATGTTGACGGCCGCATCGAAGAGCGACTGTTCGGGCCGCGTCGCGCTCGACAACCCCAGCTGGATCACCGGGATGCTCGAGGCCGAATATTTGATGACCAGCGGCGGCGTGATGCCGGGCGGCAGTTGCCGCAACTGCGATTGCTCGACCGCCACGACCTGCGCGATGGCGGTCTGGATGTTGGCCGTCGGCTGAAAGAAGATCTTGATGATCGACACGCCCGACAGCGACTGCGACTCGATGTGCTCGATGTCGCTCACTGTGGTGGTCAGGCTGCGCTCGTTTTGCGACGCGATGCGCTGCCCCATCTCTTGCGCCGACAGGCCGGTGTAGTTCCAGATGATGCTGATCACCGGAATGTTGATTTCCGGAAAGATGTCGGTCGCCATCTTCAGGAGCACGAACGGCGTCGCCAGCACGATCAGCAGTGCCATGACGATGAAGGTATACGGGCGCTTCAGCGCCAACTGGACCATGGACACGGTTGGTTACTTTGAGTGAAGGGCGGATCTTATTAGAGAAGTATTACTTTGGCGTTGGGGTGCAAGCCGGGTTGCCCGTGCCGTTGCGCCCGGGTCACGCAAGCACGGATTGGGCCGCGCGAAAACCGAGCCAGGTCAGGCAGAGCGAACCGCCCAAGTGCAGGGCGATGGTGCCGAGGGCCAGCCCGGCGCGGCCCTGCAGCAGCATGCCGACGACCTCGGCGGAAAAGCTCGAAAACGTGGTCAGCGTGCCGAGAAAACCGGTGATCGCCATGAGCCGCCAGGCTGGGTCGATCTCCGGGAAGGCGTCGAACGCCGCGATGCAGACACCGATCAGGAAGCCGCCGATCAGGTTGACCGTCAGCGTGCCCCACGGCAGCGTGCCGCCCGGGTTGAGCCAGAGTTGCACGCTCCACCGCAACAGAGCACCGACACACGCGGCGATGCAGATGACGAGGCCTTGCAGGAACATGTTTTCTCTACTTTTCTGCGCCCATCATCAGGTCGGGAAGGATGGTGACGATGCT
>JAQGMP010000403.1 GCA_028292285.1 Variovorax sp.
TCGGTCGGTCCGGACGGCCGGTCAGGCGACGGCGCGCATCGCCTCGCTTTGCAGCGCGCGTTCATCGGTGCCGAAGAAGTACAGCGACTCCGGCGCGATCGACAGGCGCAGCGTGCCGCTGAGCTGCGGGTCGGCGGTCGGGGCGAGCAGCACCAGTTCGCCGAGCGCCGAGCGCAGGTAGCAAAAAGCGCGATCGCCCAGTTGCTCGACGGCCAGCGTTTCGCAGTCGCGCAGCTCCAGCACGACCTCGCCCGGCGCCGGCTCGCCGATGCGCGCCTGCTCGGCCCGAAAGCCGATCGTCGTCGCTTCGCCATGCAGCCGGAGCGGCACATGGAGCGGCACCTGCGACTTGGCGTCGCCGAGCCGCAGGAACGTGCCGCGCGCATCCGGCTCGCACCGGTCGATCGTGAAGAGGTTGATGCGCGGCGTGCCGATGAATCCCGCGACGAACAGGTTGGCGGGCGACCGGTACAAGGTCAGCGGCGAGCCGACCTGCTCGATGCGGCCTTTGCGCAGCACCACGATCTGGTCGGCCAGCGTCATGGCTTCGGTCTGGTCGTGCGTCACGTAGACAGCCGTTGCTTTCAGCAGCCGCTGCATGCGCGCGATCTCCAGCCTGAGGCGCACGCGCAGTTCGAGGTCGAGGTTCGACAGCGGCTCGTCGTACAAGAAAACTTCGGGCCGGCGGATCATCGCGCGGCCCATCGCCACCCGTTGCCGCTGGCCGCCCGAGAGCTGGCGCGGATAGCGATCGAGCAAGGGCGTGAGTTCGAGCGTGCCGGCGATCTCGTCGACGCTGCGCTGCTGTTCGGCGGCCGACACCTTCGCCATGCGCAGCGGAAAAGCGAGGTTCTGCCGCACCGTCTTGTGCGGGTACAGCGCGTAGTTCTGAAACACCAGCGCGCAGCCGCGCTCGGCCGGCGGCACATCGTTCATCAGGCGGCCGGCAATGCGCACCTCACCGCCGCTCGGCGTTTCGAGGCCGGCGATCATGCGCAGCAAGGTCGACTTGCCGCAGCCGGAAGGGCCGAGCAGCACCGTCACCTGGCCGTCGGGCATGGTGAGGTCGATGCCGGGAATCACCTCGACATCGCCGAAGCGCTTGCTGATGGATTTCAGTTGGATCTCGGCCATGTCTCTTTTTCGGTTGTCGTTTTACTTTTGCGCGATGCCGCGCTGGATATTGGCTTCGGTCAAACCGAGCAACTCTTCCATCGCCTTGCGTGCCTCGGCCGGCTGGCGTGCCCAGATCTGGTCGAGCACCGCGCGGTGCAGCGGCAGGCTCTTGCGCGGCGCGCCGGGTTGCCGCGTCGACAGCTCGAACGAGGTGCGCAGCGCGGCCTCGATGGTGGCGCCGAAAGCGATCAGAAACGGGTTGCCGGTGGCGCTCAGGATGGCGTGATGGAACTCGAGGTCGGGCACCGCGTAGGCGACCGGGTCCATGCCCGCGGCGTCCATCGCGCGGTAGGCGCGTTCGATCGCGGCGATGGCTGCATCGGGTGCCGACGTGGCCGCGATCTCGCACGCCGCCGGCTCCACGATGCGCCGCAGCTGCATCAGGTGCTGTGCCATCTTCACGCGGTCGTTGCCCGACCAGGCCCAGCGCAGCACGTCTTCGTCGAGCATGTTCCATTGCATGCGCGGCAGCACGCGCGTGCCGGCCTTTTGCCGCGACACCAGCAGGCCCTTGGCCTTGAGCCGGCTCAACGCTTCGCGCACCGAGGTGCGGGCCACGCCCAATTGCTCGGCCAATGCGACTTCGGTCGGCAGCGAGGTGCCATCGCCCCACTCGCCGCCCATCACGCGGCGGGCGAGTTCTTCGGTGACGGCCATCGGCCCACGCCGGGCGGCGGGGCTGGTGGAGGTCGACGCGGATGTATTCTGGTCAGACATAATAATTTGGCCGTTCGAGGTTATCCGAGGCGAATTGCCCGAGTGGTTCGGGTTTTCCATGAACGCCAGTATTTAAATTGTCTGTCATATTCCTTCCTGCCGAAGGCAAGGGACACGTCGATCCGGCCCGAGGTTCACGACCCGGTCGGGCATTCAGGAGACACACCATGAGCATCACCGCAACCCCTCCAGTCGACGCGCAGCGTCGCCGATTGATCAAGACAGCCGCCGCCACCGTGGCAGTGACTGCCGGCTCGACGCTGGCGTTTCCGGCGCTCGCGCAGGCCAAGCCCTTCGCCGGCGTGAAGCTGCGCGGCGCGGCTTATCAGCACGGCTTTTTCAACATCCTGCGCAAGTACATCCCCGAGTTCGAGGCGCAGACCGGCATGACGGTCGACCTGCAGTTGTCGGCCTTTCCGGTCTACAACCAGCAGGCCGATCTGGAGCTGTCGTCGGGTGGCAACTCCTGGGACTTTTGCAACGTCACCTTCATCCTGGCGGCGCGCTGGGTCGCGGCCGGCTTGCTCGCCAACCTCGACGATTTCACCAACGACCGCAAGCTCACGCCGGCCAGCTGGAACCCCGACGACTTCGTCAAGGGTGCGCAGTTGCCGTACCTCGACAAGGCCGGCAAGGCCTACGGCTATTCGTGGGAAGGCGGCGCCATGCTGATGGGCATCAGCCGCACCGACCTGATGAAGAAGCGCGGCGTCGAAGCACCGCGGACCTTCGACGAACTCATGAAGGTGTGCGACGCCGTCAACGGACAAGACGGCGGTGCCGGACCGGTCAGCGGCTTCGTCAGCTCCAATCTGCACCACTGGTTTTTGCCGCCGTACATCCAGGGCTACGGCGGCGACCTGTTCGTCAATCCGCCGACCGACATCAAGCCGGCGCTGGATTCGGCCGCGTCGGTGCAGGCCACGACGTTCTACACGACGCTGCTGTCCAAATACAGCCCGCAAGGCGTGCTCGGCTACACCGAAGACCAGGCCCGTGCGGCGCTGATCAGCGGCCGTTCGAACATCTTCATTCACTCCAGTTCGTGGGTGACGGCGATGCTCAATTCGCCCGAGAGCAAAGTGAAGGAAACGGCCCGCGTCATGCGCATGCCGGCCGGGCCGAAGGGCGACTTTCCGGCATCGAACAGCCAGGGTCTCGGCATCCCGAAGAACGCCAAGAACAAGGAAGCCGCTTGGGAGTTCATCAAGTGGACGTTGAGCCCCGAGCTGACCGCGCGCATCGTCAAGGACACGGGCCATCCATCGATCTGCCGCCGCTCGGTGATCGAGAGCGCCGAGTACAAGCGCATCAACACGGTCAATGGCCAGGACATCGGCAAGCTCTACCTCGACGTGCTCGACATGCCGAGCAAGACGCACAACTACATGGCCTACCGGACGGTGAAGGAATTTCCGCTGGTCGGCGACGTGGTCAACAAGGCGGTCGAGCGCGTGGTGTCGGGCCAGATGCCGGCGGCCGAGTCGATGAAGTCGGCGCAAGAAGCCGCGCTCGCCAGTCTCAAGCGCGCCGGCGCCAAGGTCTGACCGCGGCTGTCCGCGCCCAAGCAAACACGACCGATGGCCGCCGCTTCCTACGAACGTCAACGCCGCAGTTTCGTGCGGATGGCCATCGCGCCGAGCCTGCTTTTCTTGCTGGTGGTGGCGGGGCTGCCGACGATCTTTTTGCTCGTCACCAGCCTGACGCCGGGTGCACTGGTCAACCCCGGTTCGCTCAGCGACTTCACCGAGCCGCTGCGCAACTACACGCTGCTGGGCAGCGACGAGCGCTTCGTCGGCTCGCTGTGGGTGCAGGCGCGGCTGTCGATCTACACGGTGGTGCTGCAGGTGCTGCTCGGCACCGGGCTGGCGCTGCTGGTGCATTCGGGGCAAGACCGCTGGAAGTCGCTGCGGCACCTTTTCGTGATCCCGATGGTGCTTCCGCCGATTGTCGTCGCCGTGATCTGGAAGCTGATCTACACGCCCGACATCAGCCCGATCTATCAGGCCGCGCGCCTGCTCGGCATCGCGCTGCCGGCGATGACCACGCATGTCGACTTCGCGCTCTGGGCGATCGTGATTGCCGACACCTGGGAGTGGGCACCGTTCACCTTTCTGATGGTGCTCGCGGCATTGCAGACGCTGCCGGGCGAATACGTCGAGGCCGCGCGGATGGACGGTGCCGATGCGTGGCGCGTGTTCGGCCACATCGTGCTGCCGTACATCGCGCCGGTGCTGCTGGTATGCACGCTTTTCCGC
>JAQGMP010000410.1 GCA_028292285.1 Variovorax sp.
GAACATCGCGCAGATCCTCGACATGACGGTCGAGACAGCACATGAGTTCCTGAAGGCGGTGCCGACCATCGAGCGCAAGCTGCACACGCTGCTCGACGTCGGCCTGAGCTACATCAAGCTCGGCCAGGCGGCGACCACGCTGTCGGGCGGCGAGGCGCAGCGCGTCAAGCTCGCGCTGGAGCTCAGCAAGCGCGACACCGGCCGCACCTTGTACATCCTCGACGAGCCGACCACCGGCCTGCACTTTGCCGACATCGAACTGCTGCTGAAGGTGCTGCACCAGCTGCGCGACGCCGGCAACACCATCGTCGTGATCGAGCACAACCTGGACGTCATCAAGACCGCCGACTGGGTGATCGACATGGGGCCGGAAGGCGGCGCGGGCGGTGGCGAGGTGGTGGGCGAAGGCACGCCGGAAGACATCGCCGCGAACGAGGCGAGCCACACGGGGCGGTATTTGAAGCGGCTGCTTTAGAGCAGGTTCGACGCGAGCCAGGCCATCATCCCGGCAGCCGCTCCACCGGCCGCACGTTCAAGTACATCACCTGCGGCGTGCGCGTGCCGCGGAACAGCTTCACCACCACATCACGCTGGATGCGGCTGCTGTCGAGCGTCTGGTGCATGCGGTCGATCGAATCGATGACCACGCCGTCGAGCCCGACCACCAGATCGTCCTCACGCAATCCGGCCAACGCCGCGGGACTGCCGGGCTCGACCGAGGTCAGGCGCACGCCGGTCGACTGCGCGAGCTCGAAGGCGACCGCCAGCTTGCGCGCCACCGGCGCCGTGTTGCCGCCGACGCCAAGGTGCGCGCGGCGTACCCGGCCGTGCTGCAGCAATTGCGGCAGCGCCCACTTGGCGATGTCGATGCCGACCGCAAAACAGATCGCTTGCGCGCCGCGGATGATCGCTGTGTTGACGCCAATGACCTCGCCGCGCGAGTTGAGCAGCGGCCCGCCCGAGTTGCCGGGGTTGAGCGCCGCATCGGTCTGGATCACGCTCGAAATCAGCCGCCCGCTGCCGGTGCGCATGGTGCGGCCCAGGGCGCTGACGATGCCGGCCGTCACGGTATGTTCGAAGCCCAGCGGATTGCCGATGGCGATGGCGATCTCGCCGCGCTTCAGGTCGGACGAACTGCCGAGCGCCGCGTACGGCAGGCCGACCGCGCCGCCCGTCTCGACGCGCAGCACCGCCAGATCGGTGTCGGGGTCGTCGCCGACCCAGCGCGCGCCGAACTCCTGGCCGTCGCCGAGCGCAACACGAAACGCAGTGGCATCACTGCGCGGCCGCGCTGCCTGGCCGCTGCGCACCACGTGCGAATTGGTCAGCATGTAGCCGTCGGGCGTGAAGATGAAGCCCGATCCGCTCCCGGCCGCACGGCCTCCGGTCTCGATCTTGACCGCCGCCACGCTGGGCGCGATGCGCTCCACCACCTGGCTCACGGTGAGCGAATAAGCGTCGAGAAGAAAAGCGTCGGTGGCGCCCATTTGGAATCTCCAGTCAGCAGGAGATGAAGGCGCCCGCAGGTTCTTCAAGTCTTGCCGCGCAGCGCGGGCGCACTGTGCGCGCGCTCGCGCGTGCTTGGCATCGCGATGGAATGCCGAGCGCGCTCATCGCTATCGGCCTGCGTAAACGGCTCCCCGCGTTGACGTTCCACCTCGCATCTCAGCAAGCGCAGAAGCAGCAAAATGAAGATGCGACCACCGCAATATCGCGCACCCTCGAAAGCATCGATTGAAAACCACCGGCAAAACCGGCACAACAGGCCTCCCCGGCACCACGCAAGCCCCGCTGATGGGCCGCGACCTGATCGCGGCGCTCGGCGTGGTCGTCATCTGGGGGCTCAACTTCGTCGCGATGAAGTTCTCGCTGCACGACTTCACGCCGTTTCAGCTGGGTGCGGCACGCTACGTCTTCGCGGCCTTGCCGCTGGTGCTCTTCATCGAGCGGCCGAAGTTGCCGTGGCGCTGGCTCGTGTACTACGGCCTGGCGCAAGGCGTCGGCCAGTTCGGCTTGCTGTTCGTCGCGCTGCAGGCCGGCATGACGGCCGCGCTGGCGTCGGTCGTCATGCAAACGCAGGTTTTCTTCACCACGCTGCTCGGCGTGGCGCTGCTGCAGGAACGCATCGGCGGGCCGCTGCGCATCGGGCTGGCGCTCGCGGCCATCGGCCTCGGATGCTTCGCGCTCAACTTTGTCGGCCTGGGGGGCAACGAGCGCGCTGCCGGCGGCACCACGCTGCCCGGGCTCTTGCTCAACCTGTGCGCGGCCGCGATGTGGGGCGCCTCGAACGTCATCACGCGCAAGGCGCAAAAGGCGCATCCCGATTACGACGCGCTGCAGTTCGTGGTGTGGAGCAGTCTGGTGCCGATCGTGCCCTTCATAGCGATGAGCCTGTTGTTCGATGCGCCCGCCGAGCGCTGGCAATGGACGCACGCAAGCATCGGCGCCTGGGCCGGCGCGGCGTACCTCGGCTGGGTGGCGACCGTGCTGGCCTACAGCTTGTGGACCGGCTTGTTCAAACGGCATCCGGCCAATCGTGTGGCGCCCTTCAGCCTCGGCGTGCCGGTGGTCGGTCTGGCAGCCGGCATGGGCCTGCTCGGCGAATCGATCACGCCGTGGCAATGGGTCGGCATCGGCTTCGTCGTCGCAGCGCTGGCCGCGGTGATGTTCGGCGGCCGCCTGTCCGCGCGTCGATCGGCGCGCGCCGCGCAGGCGACGTCTTCGATCCCATGACCTGACACGTCATCGACGCCGCGCAGCCCCGCGGCGACAGTGGAGCCAGCGAATCGGCACCACGGTGGTGACGAAAGCAAGACAAAAGGGCAACACATGAACGGCTTCGACATCCTCCCGCTGGCGGTGGCACTGCTGATCGGCATCGCGGCACTGGGCTCGTGCCTGGGCATCGGCCTGGTCGGGCAGAAGTTCCTCGAGGGCACGGCGCGGCAACCCGAGCTGGTCGATACGCTGCAGACCAAGTTCTTCTTGATCGCTGGCGTGACCGACGGCGCCTTCATCATCGCGACCGGCATCGGACTGTGGTTCGCCACCGCCAACCCGTTCAAAGGTTGACCTGGCACCATTCCTGCAAGCGCGATTGACACCGGATTGTTTATGGTTAAAGTATTTACCCATGAACGGTTTTCGTTCAATCTATCTTGTCGGAGAGTTCATGTCCCTGTTCAAAAAACTCGCCTGCGCTGTCGCGATCGGCGCAGCGGTCGGCGCCGGTCTGGTAGCCGCACCCGCATTCGCTGCGCCGGTCAAGGTCGGCATCGCACTCGACATCTCGGGTCCGTTCGCCGCGCTCGGCGCTGAAGCCCGCGACGGCTTCGCGCTCGGCATCAAGCAACTCAACGGCAAGCTGGGCGGGCAAGACGTCGAGTTCGTACAAGCCGACATGGCGGGC
>JAQGMP010000617.1 GCA_028292285.1 Variovorax sp.
CAAGGGCACCCCGACCATCGTCGACCTGCTGCCGTCCGGCCGCTTCCTGATGGAAGAGTTCTACTACGCCGGGGGCCTGCCAGGCGCGATCCGCCGCCTGGGCGAGGGCGGCCTGATCCCGCACAAGGACGCGCTGACCGTGAACGGCAAGAGCCTGTGGGAAAACTGCGTCGACGCGCCGATCTACGACGACGAAGTGATCCGCAAGCTGGAAACGCCGCTGATCGACGACGGCGGCATCTGCATCCTGCGCGGCAACCTGGCGCCGCGGGGCGCGGTGCTCAAGCCGTCGGCTGCATCGCCACACCTGATGCAGCACCGCGGCAAGGCCGTGGTGTTCGAGAACTTCGAACACTACAAGGAACGCATCGTCGATCCGGACCTGGACGTCGATGCCAACTCGATCCTGCTGATGAAGAACTGCGGCCCCAAAGGCTACCCCGGCATGGCCGAAGTCGGCAACATGGGCCTGCCGCCCAAGCTGCTGGCGCAGGGCGTCACCGACATGGTCCGGATTTCGGATGCACGCATGAGCGGGACGGCCTACGGCACCGTGGTGCTGCACGTCTCACCGGAAGCCCGCGCCGGCGGACCGCTCGCCGTGGTGCGCGAGGGCGACTGGATCGAACTCGACGCGATGCAGGGGCGGCTGCACCTGGACATCTCCGACGCCGAACTCGCTGTGCGCCTGGCCGCGTGGCAGGCAGAACAACGACCCGACCCGGCCGACGGCAGCGGCTACCGCAAGCTGTATGTCGACCATGTGCTGCAGGCCGACGAAGGCTGCGACTTCGACTTTCTGGTCGGCCAGCGCGGCTCGGCCGTACCGCGGCATTCGCACTGAGCATCGCGACGACCGACAGCCACAACAAATTCAGGAGACACACGCATGGACGGCATCCAGATCGTCGGACTCGACAAACGCTACGGCAGCGTCGAAGTCATCAAGAACTTCAACCTCGAGATCGAGCAGGGCGAGTTTCTCGTCTTCCTCGGCCCCTCGGGTTGCGGCAAGTCGACGCTGTTGCGGATGATCGCCGGGCTCGACTCGGTGTCGGCCGGTGAGATACACATCGCCGGCCGCGACGTGACGCAGCTGGCCCCCGGTGCGCGCGACGTGGCGATGGTGTTTCAACACTACGCGCTCTATCCGCACATGACCGTGTACGACAACATGGCCTTCGGCCTGCGCAACGTGAACATGCCGGCCGCGGAGATCGACCGGCGCGTGCAGGAAGCCGCCCGCATGCTGGAGCTCACGCCGCTGCTGCAGCGCAAGCCGGTGCAGATGTCCGGCGGTCAGCGGCAACGGGTGGCGATCGGCCGCGCCGTCGTCAAGGAGCCCTACGCGTTCCTGTTCGACGAACCGCTTTCGAATCTCGACGCCGCCTTGCGCTCGCGCACGCGGGTCGAACTGGCGCGGCTGCATCAGCGGCTGAAGTCGACCATGATCTTCGTGACGCACGACCAGGTCGAAGCGATGACGCTGGCCACCCGCATCGTCGTGATGAACGCCGGCAAGGTCGAGCAGGTAGGCCGGCCGATGGACATCTACCGCCAGCCGGCCTCGCGCTTCGTCGCGAGCTTCATCGGCTCGCCGACCATGAACTTCGTCGACGTCGAGCTGGCCGAAGACCGCGCAGGCGCTGCTGCCGTCCGCTTGCCCGATGGCTCGGTCGTGCAGACCACCGTCGCGACCGCAGGCCTGCCGCGCAGTGGCCGCTTCACGCTGGGCGCGCGGCCCGAAGCACTGGTCATCGACGATTCCGGATCGGCTGGCCTCATCGGCGGCCGCGTCGAGCTGGTCGAGCGGTTGGGCGACCAGACCCATGTGCACGTCGCTCTCGCTTCAGGCGCGTCGGTGGTGGCCCATGCGCACCGCGACAGCGAGATCGAAGCCGGCGCCCCCGTCGGATTGCGTCTCGATGCCGAAGCCGTGCATCTGTTCGACGAGTCGGGCGCGGCGTATCACGCGCAGGCGAGGAGCTCATCGTGAGTGCGGTGATGCCGACGGACCTGGCCGGCAGCGCGAAGTCCGTGGCCCGCAAGGGCGGCGCGCGCAACGGCTCGCGCTGGTCCAACGCCATCTTCATCGTGCCGTTCCTGGTCGTCTATGTGGCGCTGCTGGTGGTGCCGTTGTTCCGCGGCATGTGGATCAGCCTGCTGGACCTGGACATGTTGTCGCAGACCTCGGAGTTCGTCGGCCTGAAGAACTTCCAGGACCTTTGGGCCGACGAGATCTTTATCGGCTCGGTGCGCAACACCTTCTATTTCGTGCTGATGTCGACGCCGGTGTTCGTGGTGCTCGGGCTGGCACTCGCACTGGCGCTGAACCGGCCGGGCCGCACCGGTGCCGCGCTGCGCGCGATCTTCTTCGGATCGTCGGTGCTGTCGGTGACCATCGTCACGCTGGTGTGGAAGCTGGTGCTCATGCCGCACCACGGCCTCTTGGCCAACCTGACGAACGCGACCGGCCTGCCCGAGCTGTCGCCGCTCACGACCGAAGCGTGGGCGCTGCCGACCGTGGCGGCGGTAACCGTGTGGTGGATCATCGGCCTGCCGATGATGCTGTTTCTCGCGGCGCTGCAGCAGGTGCCGGCCGAGGTCTACGAAGCGGCCGCGCTCGACAACTCGAGCCGCTGGCGCACGCTGATTCACATCACCTTGCCGGCCATCCGCCGCACGGTGGCGCTGGTGGCGGTGATCGAAGTGATCCTGCAGTTCCAGCTGTTCGGCCAGGCACAACTGATGACGCAAGGCGGGCCGAACAACAGCTCGCGGCCGATCGTGCAGTTCATCTACGAGTCGGGCTTCGCGCACTGGACGCTGGGCAATGCGGCCGCCGCATCGCAGGTGCTGTTCGGAATCATGCTGCTGGCGATGGCCGTGCAGGTCTGGGTGTCGAGCCGCAAGGAGACGTTCTGACATGAACATCGTTGGCAACAAACTGGTCGACCGGCTGATCCTCGCGGCGGTCATCGCGCTGGCGATCCTCTGGGTCGCGCCGCTCATGTGGGTGTTCGCGCTCTCGTTCAAGCCGAACGAATTTTTGACGCAGCGCACCGACGTGATCTTCTCGGGACCGTTCACCATCAAGAACTACACCGACATCATCGGCACGTCGGCGGTGTTCCGCTGGACAGTCAACAGCATCATCGTGTCGGTGGTGCAGACGCTGGCCATGCTGGTGCTGGCGTCGCTGGCCGGCTATGGTTTTGCCCGCACCGAGTTTCCGGGCAAGAACATCCTGTTCTTCGTGGTGCTGGCCGGGCTCGCCGTGCCGGAGCAGGCGATCATCGTGCCGCTGCATTTGATGTTCGCCGACCTCGAGATGCACAACACGTACACGGCGCTGATCCTGCCGCGGCTGGCGACGCCCTTCGGCGTGTACCTGATGACGCAGTACTTCAAAGCCATCCCGCGCGACATCGAGGAGGCGGCGATGCTCGACAACGCATCGCGCCTGAAGATCTTCTTCAAGGTGATCCTCCCGCTGTCGATTCCGGCGCAAGCCACGCTCGGCATCTTTACTTTTCTGCATGCGTGGAACGACTACCTGTGGCCGCTGATCTCGGCATCCAAGCCGGAGATGTACACGCTGACGCTGGGACTCGCATCGACGCAGTCGAATTTCGGCCAGTCCGAGGGCATCGGCTACTTGATGTCGCAGGCGGTGTTCGCCGGGCTGCCGGTCTTCATCCTCTACCTGTTTTTCCAGAAGTACATCATCGCGGCCGTCTCCGGCACGACGGTGAAGTGATCGGCCAGCGCGCCAAACCTTGAGGAGACACGAGTGAAAATAATATCGATTCGCCGCCTTGCCGCCATCGGGCTGTTCGGCTGTATTGCCGGCTGCATTGCCGGCGGCGCGCTGGCACAGCAACCCAAAACGGAGATCACGCTGGCGCGTTTTTTCGGCTCCTGCGAAGCCGACTACGGCAAGTCGACCGACGTGAAAGCGGCGCGAGGGGAGTGCGGTGTCATCACCACGCTGGTCAACAACTTCAACGCCACCAACAAGGACAACATCGTCGTCAAGCCGCAGATCGCGGAGTGGGGCCCTTACTACGACCAGCTCACGGCCCGCATCGTCGCCCGTGACGTGCCGGCCATCGCGGTCATGCACGAGTCGTCGCTCGGCGACTTCGTGAATCGCAAACTGCT
>JAQGMP010000425.1 GCA_028292285.1 Variovorax sp.
TTCATCTCTCGCCCACGGCCGGGCGCTACATGGAGCATGGAGGTGGCGCGCCATCGGCGAATCTCCTGAACAACGTGACGCCCGACCTGCGGCTCGAACTGCGCACCGCGCTTTTTCAGGCGGCGCAGTCCGGGGCCAAGGTAGAGACCCGTGTCTCCCAGGATGATCCCGACGGCATGTTGACGCGGTTGAACATCACCGTTCATCCTTTCCCGGCGGACGCTGACAAGCCACAGCGTGCCCTGGTCGTCTTCGAGGAGTCGGAGTTTGAGCATGGGCGTATCGAAAGCGGCAGCGCCGCGGACAACGACCAGCGGCAGGCAGCGCACCATCTGATGTTGGGGAAGGCGGAGACCGAGATCAAGCAGCTCAAGGTCAACCTTCAAGACACCCTTGAGCGGTCCGCCCTTTCCACCGAAGAACTTCGCGCCGCCAACGAAGAGCTGCAGGCCATGAACGAAGAATTGCGTTCCGCCACCGAGGAGCTGGAAACCAGCAAGGAAGAGCTGCAGTCCATGAACGAGGAGCTCACCACGGTGAACTTCGAGCTTCGCGCCAAGGTCGAGGAGCGTGGTCAGATCAACGACGACCTGCAGAACCTCATCGCTTCGTCGGAGATCGCGACGGTGTTCGTCGACAGCGCGCTGCGCGTCAAGCGCTTCACCCCACAGGCCACCACGCTCTTCAACCTCATTGCTTCCGACGCCGGGCGATCGCTTCTGGACATCACCCATCGCCTGAAGTACGACTCGCTGGTTGCCGACACGGAGGCCGTATTCAAGGAGCTGCGCCCTGTCGAGCACCGGATCACTTCCACCGATGGCCGGCATCTGCTGGCTCGAATACTCCCCTACCGCACGGCCGGCGACAGGATCGACGGCGCGGTGCTCACTTTCATGGACATCACCGAACTGCACAGTGCCGAAGAGAACGTGCGCGCCAGCGAAGAGCGCCTGAGAATCGCGGCGGCTTCGACGAACGACTTCGCCATCATCACGACGGACGACGGGGGCCACATCACCGCCTGGAACGTCGGCGCGCAGCGCATATTCGGGTATGCGGAAGAGGAGATGCTTGGCCATGCGACGGCCGAAATCTTCACGCCGGAGGATCGGGCCGGCGGCGCCCCGGAAAGGGAAATGCAGCTCGCAAGGGAAGCGGGGCGTGCCGAGGATGAACGGTGGCACATGCGCAAGGACGGCAGCACGTTCTACTGCAGCGGCGTGCTGACCCTGCTGCAAGGCAGCGCCGGACCGGGCTTCTCCAAAATCGCACGGGACATGACCGGCAGCAAGCGCCAGGAGCTTGCAAAAGAAAACCTGTTGCTCAAGGAGCAGCAGGAAAGCGCCAACGCCAAGATCGCCAACGAGCTCAAGGACAGGTTCCTCGCGGTGATGTCACACGAGCTCAAACAGCCCCTGAACCTGATCCAGGTGAATGCGGAGTTGCTCACGCGCCTGCCCGAGACGAAGGCCGTTCCTTCGGCCCTGCGCATCGGCACCACGATTCAGCGGGCGGTGGGCAGCCAGGCGCGCATCATCAACGATTTGCTGGACCTGTCGCGCATCCGCACGGGAAAGCTGCGGTTGAACTTCGAGTCGGTCAACCTGGATGAAGTGGTTCATGCGCTCGCCAGGGCGGCGCTTGCCGACGTCCAGCGCAAGCACATCAAACTGGTCGTGAGCAGCCACGAAAGCCTCCGCTGCTTTTGCGACCGGGTGAGAGTCGAGCAGATCATCTGGAACCTGCTCAACAACGCGATCAAGTTCACCCCCGACCGGGGTGAGGTGTCCATATCGCTCAAGAGGGTTAAAGGCTCAGCGAAGATCACGGTGTCCGATTCGGGCATCGGCATCGTCAAAGAGGCATTGCCGAATATTTTCGAGCTGTTCAACCAGGTGGACCCTCAGGCGGTGCGCGGCAACAGTGGCTTGGGCATCGGATTGTCATTGGTGCGAGAGCTTGCCAGGGCCCACGAGGGCAGCGTGGAAGTGGCCTCCGGCGGGCTCGGAGAAGGTGCTACGTTCACCGTCTGGTTGCCGTTGGCGGGCGCGGATCCGGACGCGGCGCCCTCCCCGGCGGCCACGACTGTTGAATTCGCGGGGTGGCGCATCTTGACGGTGGATGATGACGCAGACAGCCTGAACGGCTTCGCGGCACTGCTCAGATTGGAGGGCGCGACCGTCGACGCCGTCGGCTCCGCGGCGCGCGCGCTGGAACTTCTGGCTGCGCACACCTACGACTTGCTCATCTCCGACGTCAGCATGCCCGACATGGACGGCTGCGAGCTGATCGCAGAGGTGCGACGGCGCTATCCGGCGCGCAAGCTCACGGCGGTGGCAATGTCGGGTTACGGGCGCCTCGTCGACGCCGTAAGGGCCAAGGCCGCGGGCTTCGACATTCACGTTCCCAAGCCGACGTCGGTCGAACAGTTGAAAGTTGCTCTGGCCGCGCCCTCTGACAGGCCGCCTTCCACGAAGTGACGACCAACGCCGAAACCAGCTCGGCGCTTCGTCATCGCTGCCTTTGCCGCTTCCGCCTTCAACGGCCCCGCAAGGCGCCACCGTGCTCGTCCGCGGTGCTCAGCAGTCCCCGCCCCTGTCCCGAATGGCGCCGGTAATCGACGAGAACTGCGACTCGAAGATCCCGCG
>JAQGMP010000451.1 GCA_028292285.1 Variovorax sp.
CGAGCAGAACTCGGGCTTGCGCACATAGAGCAACTGGCGCACCGCGCGCAGCTTGGTCGCGCCTTCGGGCGTCTTCGGCGGAAAAAACTCAAAGCTGAGAGGCAGGCGCATCGCCGTCTCCTGAGGCACCGTCCTCGCGAACGGCGTGAATGAAAAACTCGTGGTTGCCGTCGCCGCCGACGATCGGGCTGTCGAACCACTGAACCACGCGCAACCCGAGGGCGGCGCAGGCCTCGCGCAGGCGCGCCTCGACGATCGGGTACATCGCCGCATCGCGCACGATGCCGCCCTTGCCGACCTGGCCGGGCTGCAGTTCGAACTGCGGCTTGACCAGCATCAGCATGGCGCCGTCGGCGGCCAGAAACGGCACCACCGCCGGCAGCACCAGCGTGAACGAAATGAATGAGAGGTCACCGACGATCAAATCGAAGCGCGGCTCGAAGTCGAGTTCCATCGCCTCCGGCTCATCGTCCGCATCGACGCTCGAAGCGATCAGGTCGATCGCGGTCAAAGCCCGCGCGTTGACCTTCTCGACAGCGACGACACGCTCGTCTTCGCGCAAGCGTGCATGCAACTGCCCGTGACCGACATCGACCCCGACCACCTTGGCCGCACCGTGCTGCAACAAGCAGTCTGTGAAGCCGCCGGTCGACTGGCCGATGTCGAGGCATTGCAGCCCCGTCGCGTCTATGCCCGCGGTCTTCAAAGCCCCTTCGAGCTTGAGTCCGCCGCGCGAGACGTAACGCGCTTCCGCGCCGTCGACCAGTTCGAGTTCGGCCGATTCGGGCAGGTCGTCGCGGTTCTTGACCACGGCCCGCCATGCGTCGCTGCTGCCCGCATCGCGCCAGCGCAAGCCGCCCGCAATCAGGCGAACAGCTTGCGATCGGGACGCGGCCATGCCGCGTTCCACCAACAATTGATCGGCGCGCATGCGCGATATCAATAGCGGTAGGTGTCGGGCTTGTACGGGCCGTTTTTATCGACACCGATGTAGGCCGCTTGCGCAGGCGTCAGTTCGGTCAGCATGGCGCCTACCTTCTTCAGGTGCAGGCGTGCGACCTTCTCATCCAGGTGCTTCGGCAGCACGTAGACCTTGCCGGCTTCGTACTGGTCCGGCTTGGTGAAGAGCTCGATCTGCGCGATCGTCTGGTTGGCGAACGACGACGACATCACGAAGCTCGGATGGCCCGTGCCGCAGCCCAGGTTCACCAGGCGACCCTTGGCCAGAAGGATGATCTTCTTGCCGTCCGGGAAGGTGATGTGGTCGACTTGCGGCTTGATCTCTTCCCACTCGTACTTTTCGATCGACGCGACGTCGATTTCGTTGTCGAAGTGGCCGATGTTGCAGACGATGGCCTGGTCCTTCATGGCAGCCATGGTGTCGTGCGTGATGACGTCCTTGTTGCCGGTGGTCGTCACGAAGATGTCGGCCTTGTCGGCGGCATATTCCATGGTCACGACCTTGTAGCCTTCCATCGCAGCCTGCAGCGCGTTGATGGGGTCGATTTCGGTGACCCAAACCTGAGCGCTCAGTGCGCGCAGCGCTTGTGCCGAACCCTTGCCCACGTCGCCGTAGCCAGCGACCACGGCGACCTTGCCGGCGATCATCACGTCGGTCGCGCGCTTGATGCCGTCGACGAGCGATTCGCGGCAACCGTACAGGTTGTCGAACTTGCTTTTGGTGACCGAGTCGTTCACGTTTATGGCGCGGAACTGAAGCAGGCCCTTGGCAGACATCTCGTTCAAGCGGTGCACGCCGGTGGTCGTTTCTTCGGTCACACCGATGATTTCGGCCGCCTTGCGGGTGTACCAGGTGCTGTCGACAGCCAGCTTGGCCTTGATCGCGGCGTAGAGGATGCGTTCTTCTTCGCTGGTCGGGCTGGAGAGCACGCCCAGGTCTTTTTCGGCGCGCTGGCCCAGATGCATCAGCAACGTGGCGTCGCCGCCGTCGTCCAGGATCATGTTGGGGCCTTCGCCCTTCGAGCCCTTGGGGCCGAAGTCGAAGATGGCGTGGGTGTAATCCCAGTAGTCTTTCAGCGACTCGCCCTTGACGGCGAAGACCGGTGTGCCGGCGGCGGCAATGGCGGCGGCTGCGTGGTCTTGCGTCGAGAAGATGTTGCACGAGGCCCAACGCACGTCGGCGCCCAGTGCCTGCAGCGTTTCGATCAGCACGGCGGTCTGGATCGTCATGTGGATCGAGCCGGTGATGCGTGCGCCCTTGAGCGACTGCGCCTTCGCAAACTCGGAGCGAATGGCCATGAGGCCAGGCATTTCGGTTTCCGCGATGCGGATTTCCTTGCGGCCCCAGGCGGCCAGTGAAATGTCGGCGATGGCCTGATCGGCCGAATTGCCCGGGGTTGCGACGACGGATGCGGAATCGAGAACAGCGCTCATGAAAACTCCAAAACTGGTTTGAGAATTGCCGCTGTGTTCGGGAGGTTGACCGATAGATAGATCGACTCACCGCGAGAACAGCGGTTGAGCGTGGTTGCGATGTGGTCCGAGCCTCACGCCTGATGGCGCTGCAACGCTCCTCGGAACGGCGGATTTTAGCGCAGACGGTCCGTTCGGTGCGCCGCCGTGCGGAAGGGTCGGCGCCACCGCCGACAAGCCGGAATCTGCGAGGCGCAGTACGCTCGACCGATGAACACCCCCACTCCGTCTTCTCTCCGCAAGCTTTCGCCGCTTGCGTCCATTCTCCTGGCATCGGCGTCGCTGTTCGCTGTCGCGGCGCTTCCCGGCACGGCTGCCGCGCAAAGCACTGCGGCAACGCCTGCCGCAGCCGCAGCCCCGACGGTGCGCGTTCGCGGCACCGTCGTCTTTGCAGATCAAAAGAAGGTCGTCGTCAAAGACCGTGGCGGCGAGGTCGTTTCGCTGGCGCGCGTCGCCGATATGCCGATCTCCGAGGTCTATCGCATCAAGCTGAGCGACATCAAGCAGGGCAGCTTCATCGGCACCGCTGCCATGCCGCAGGCCGACGGCACGCAGAAGGCACTCGAAGTGCTGGTGTTCCCGGAAGCCGCCCGCGGCACGGGCGAAGGCCATTTCCCATGGGACCTGCAACCGCAAAGCACCATGACCAATGCAACCGTGGCCGACCTCGCCGCGGCGCCGAAGAACGTGCGCGGCGGCCAGCAGCTCAAGCTCAGCTACAAGGGCGGTGAAAAGACGCTGATCGTTCCGCCGAACGTGCCGGTCGTGACTTTCAGGCCCGGCACCGATGCCCTGCTGGTGCCTGGCGCCAAGGTTCTGATCAACGCGCAAGAACGCAACGGCACGCCGACCGCGCTGCGCGTGCTGGCCGGCCGCAACGGCTTCACGCCGCCGATGTAAGGGACGGGCGCAGCCGAAAGATCACGGCGCCGGCATGCGCCGTGATCCAAGGGAAATCCCGCAAACAATTTTGCGATGAGGAACGCCGCAGCAACGCTGGTGCGGCGTATCGTGGCGACGGATTCCGCCGTCGCCACGCGCGGGGTCCGCATCCTCAAACCTCAGGAGATTCCCATGGCCACCGCCAAGAAAGCAGCCGCTAAACCTACCGCTTCGCAGAGCAGCACCAAAAGCCCGAGCCCGGCCGACATGCTC
>JAQGMP010000218.1 GCA_028292285.1 Variovorax sp.
CGGACCCGAAAGGCAGCGACGGTATCGCCGGAGCCGTGCTGGTAGCTGTTGCAATTTCTGTCTTGCTTCATGGTATCTCGGCCACGCCGCTGATGAACATGTACCGCGCAACCACGGGCGGCAGACGCTGAGGGTTGCCAGGGGTCACAGTGAACACGTCCGTGCGGAGCTGGCGACAGGGCGGGCTGAAGGCAAAAAGCCGCATTTCTTCTTTGGGAAGCGCGATGGCGGCGCCCGAACCAGGTCCGACACGGCGGGTCTGGGCGCTCGCGCGCGTGATCGTCAAGTCCATCGCGCCTGGAATGAGCTTCCGCACCGCCGCAAAGGGACCGCTGTGAAGCAGGTGGCTCAAACAACGTGAACGGGTCGGCCGCATGCGAAACGCGATGCCCAGCAGGGTGAAGCCTCGACCGACCCGCCCGACCCGACCGTTCGTACCCAGCGACTTGTCCGATGATTGCAATGCCCGGGCACGAGGATGCCCGAGCGCTGCGCCTCTTCCTCCGCCTTGGCTGCGGGGCGCAGGCGCGCGTGGGCGCGACGTGTCGGAAACATGCAGCGCCCCCATGCGCGAGCGCCCCTTGCCGGGGTGGAGCCATTCCGAGGCGCGTTGCGCATCGAGGTACACAGCTCAAAAGCGAGGATCGCGGCACGCAGGTTGCCACACCAAAATACAGCAGTCGAGCTCCTGGCGCCGTCGGCTTACCCAAAGTGTGCAGACCCAAATCCTTCCCCGGCCGCCCCGGCCACAACTCTCTCCATAGTCTCCGGACTCCTCGTCGGCAATGCCGCACCGGACTCCTTCCTCTCTGTTTCATCCATAGCCTCAAGCCGCAGGCTGGGCGGGGCTGCGCTTGCTGCACAGTCAAGGCCAAGGCCCGGTCTACCTGCCCGCAGCACCCCGCGTGCTGCTCCCGCGCCGTGCTGCCGCCCGCATCGTCGGCAATCCTGTGCGACGGCCGGGCGGGCTGCTCGGAACGCGGAAGACTTCGACGAACTCCATGGCGGCATCGTGCTCCGCCGCGCTTCGAAGCGGCGGCCCTGCTCCTGAAAAACCCGGGTCACGAGAAAGGTACGGTCCCCGCCCCTGCCTCTCTCGCACCGCAGCCAGCGGCACCGCCATGACGGGCTCGCGCGGTTCCTCGAAAGGTGGTCAGAAGGACTTCGCTGAGGAGGAGGGTGCCTTTGATGCGCTAAAGGCGGATGAACAACTGCACCCAGTCATGCGCGTGCTCCTGGTGGAGGACGAGCCCGCCACCGCCCAACAGATGCGGCACCTGCTGCGTGCCATTGACGGGGCGCAACTCGTCTTCGAGGCCCGGACTGAGCCAGAGGCCACCCAGTGGATCGACGCAAACCCGTACGGCTGGGACCTTGCCCTTGTGGACGTCTTCCTGGCGCGCGGCCATGGGTTCCGGGTGGTGCAACATTGCCACCGGCACGGACCGCTTCAGAAGGTGGCACTGATGTCGATGTACACGCGAGCGCCCATCCGCGAACGTGCCCTCGCCGCCGGTGCCGATGCGTTTTTTGACAAGGCGCTCGAGATGCCCGCCCTCATCGACTTCTGCGTCGATCTGCGCAATGCGCTGCGCGTGCGCGGAGGCTCGTACTCATGATGGGGCGGCGAAGCTGGAGCGCTTCCATAAGCCCCTGAAGGAGCCGGCTTTTACATGCGGCTGCGCAGGCTCGCGTCGCTCATGCGCCGCAGCGCCGCGTCTCCCCTGAAGCAGTGCCGCGGCACGACACTGGCGGCTAAGCGGCGCTTGCCGGCAGGGCGGGGCGCCGCGGCCGGCACCGACGGGTCCAGGCAGCAAGACTGGCCCGCTGGTGGGCCTCGGCTCAATCGCCAGGGAATACCAACGCAAACCTGGTCGACCTCGTGGCCCTCGCGTCTAGCCGAGCACAAAGGCGTTGCGCGGACGCGCGCGCAAGGGCGCGCAGGTCACAGCACAGATGACTCAGGGCACTCGAGAAGCTTCCTACCGCTTCTGGATCACAGTGATTTTCCCGTCCCGCTCCATGATCGCGAGAGCTACGGCGTCAATGTTCGCATCGCCGAGCTTCTGGCGAATGGCTTCATCGAGGTTGCGCCTGGTCACGAGGGCATGGCTCATTGCTTTCGCGTTGACGCGCCCGTCCTTCACGAGTTCAATTTCGGCACCGGTGACCAGGTTCTCCACTGCGACCCACCGCAGTGACGCGAGTGCCAGAGCACGATGGATAGCCACCAGGGTGGCGCCGGCGGCGACGGTGGGCCAGAAGGGAGAAGCGCCAGCGACAGCGCGGCTGAGGACAGCGCCGATGAGCACTGTGATGCACGCGTCGAACGGGCTTTGCTGCCCGAACGAGCGCCGTCCGGAAGCACGAATCAGGATGAGCGCGACGCAAAAAATGGCTGCTGCTCGCGCAGCCATTTGCCAGACCTCCAGATCCGGACCAGTGCCAAAAACGAGCTCGCTGATTTCTGTGTACATCAAAGCGCGACCATGCATGACGATGCGCGCGTCCGTTGTAGGCGGCCATCGGCTCCGACTGGGCGCGCTTTGCAGACGCAGGGCACCTTGCGAACGAGCCTTGGTTTGGGACGATCAGCCCAGTGGCTGCGGCTGCGTCCGCGAATCGGGCGCCGCACGCTGCGTCAGGGCACGTACCGGACCGTGCAGGCCCACGCCCTTGCGTCCTGCGCAGAATTCCCGGCACATCGCCGTGGATGTCGATCGCGGCAACGGCGGGCGCGCACTGCCATGGCCTTTCAACCAGCGCGGCACCGCGACCGCGTACGAACCGCAACCAGGCGGGTTTCGACGCACCGCCCCGCCACTCGTCCCCGCCACGCGTATTCGCAGGAGTGCTCCACGGGACACCGATCACGCCAGCTCCTCGCGCTGGACGCACCATTCAACCAGTCACGTCACTCCTACAGGCGGAAGGCTTCATCGCCGATCTCCGAGGGGCCGTGTCCCGTGAAACTCCATCCCGCTGGGCTTTGAAGGCATGACCGGCTTACCCAGCCGAGCCGGTCAGTTCCGGAGATATCTCATGGCAGGAAGTTTCACTAACGACGTCATCTCGTCCGACCGCGTTGAGAGCACCACTGTCTACAACGCCGCAGGAGAAAAGCTCGGCACGATCGACGATCTGATGATCGACAAGATTTCGGGCCAAGTTCGCTACGCGGTGATGGAGTTCGGCGGGTTTCTCGGAATGGGGACAGATCGTTTCCCCATCCCTTGGAACATGTTGAAGTACGACACTTCGCAGGGAGGTTACGTCGTGCCGATCGATAAAGCTCAACTTGATGGAGCGCCACGTTACGCTACGGACAATGTTCCCGAGTACGACGACGCGTATCGCTCGAGCGTGGACAAGTACTACTCGCTTTGAATAGTCCTGGTCCCGCGTAATAGTCCTGGTCCCGCGTCACTCCGCGCCACTTCTTCTGGGCGAAGAAGGCGCCAAGCCGAAGCCGATGCGCTACAACGCGCCCAGGTAGGCCAACGGCGCACGGTGCTGCACCGCACGCGAAGAAACCGCCTCGGGGCGGCTTCTTTTGCTGCGCGCCAGGTCGCCAGCAACCGCTTTCACCGCGTAGATGTTGGTCGCCCGTCTGCGCGAGACCGAGGCCAAGGTCGACGCGCGCAGGGCGACCGCGACCGCCTGCTCGACGAACTCGAGGAGTGGACCGCGTGACGCATCGCATCACCGTGCCGCTGTCTTGCACCGACGAGCTCTATGCGCTGCGCAACATCATTGATGGCGCGGTCGCCTTCCGGGCTTACCGGCACTTGGCCGGTCTTGGTGTT
>JAQGMP010000530.1 GCA_028292285.1 Variovorax sp.
CGTCGCGCGCTCGGCACGTCGGCCGGATCGTGCCGATGCAGCACCGCCTTCGGATAGCGCGCCTGCAAGGCCGCGAGCTGAGAGAGCAATGTCGGCGAGGTGATGCAGGGCAGCAGCACACGCAGGCCTTCGCCCTGGCGCGCGCGCAACCCGGGCTCGCGGGCTTGCCACGCGGCGTCGAAATCGGACCATGTGGCCGTCGTCGCGGCATCGCCAGCGCGGTCGCCGCGTAAGACGGTCTGCGAGCGTTGCGGGTCCCACAGCTCGAGCATCGAGGCCTGCGCGAACACGTCGGTTCGGCCCAGGCTCGCAGGATGTGCCGCATTGCCTTCGACCTTGATCGGCCGCCCTTCGCGCGTGCCGACCAGCACGCCGTGGCCGAAGCCGTCGCGCACGAAGGTCGTCGCGTAGTAGAGCGCCTCGCCGCCGAAACCGGCTTCGGGCATGCGCACGAAGGGATGCGCCTCGCCGTTGTCGGCCGGCGTGCAGCCGGCGCTGGCCAATGCCATCGAGGCGGCCATCAGCGTGAGTGCCTGCCGGCGCGTCATGCCGCGCGCCGCGGCTTCTTGCGCAGAGAGGATTTCGATGACGGGTTGCGATGGCTTCATGCGGCTTGCCTAGCGATGGCAGGTGGAGCAGTCGGTCAGCCGCTGCTCGCTTTGCAGCTTGCTGATCATGCGGACCGTCGCGGCATCGGATTCGTTCAGCGGCCGCATGCTGAAGACGTCGGCCGGATTGCGTACGTGGGGCAGCGGATTGCGATGGCACTGCACGCACCAGTCCATCTTCAGCGACGACACGCGGCGCATCAACGGCATCTCGTCGACGCGACCATGGCACTCGATGCAGGCCACGCCCTTGGCGACGTGGATGCTGTGGTTGAAGTAGACGAAGTCCGGCAGGCGGTGCACCCGGTTCCAGGCGATCGGCACGCCGGTGCGCGCACTCTCCCGCAGCGGTTCGAACATCGGCTGCCCGGCGAAGAGCTGAGAGTGGCAGTTCAAGCAGACCTGCGTCGAGGGGAAGCCGGGCGATGCCGCCTCTTCGACCTGGGCGTGGCAGTAGCGGCAGTCGAGGCCGACATCGCCGACGTGGTGCTTGTGGCTGAAAGGGATGGGCTGCTCGGCCACTTCGTTCTGCGTCGTGTCTTCATGGCCGCGCCAGATCAGGAGTGCGAATGCCAGTGCGGTGACCAGGAACACGGCGGCCAGCGCCAGCTTGACGCCGAGTTCCGCGCGACGCTGGACGACCGCGAGACTCACTCCTTGTGCCTGGGCAACACGCTCGCGAGCAATTGTTTGGCGCTGTTGGCCAACACGCTGCCGAGTTCCGGCTCGCTGGCCGCCATCGACATGAAGTTCTTCGCGTCCCTGGCCGTGATGTGCGGCGGCAGCGGCGGCACGTTGGGGTCGGTGTAGCACTCCAGCAGCACCGGCCGGTCGGCCGACAGCGCTTCGTCCCACGCCGCACCCAGGCGCTCGGGGTCGTCGACGAAGATGCCTTTGAGTCCGAGCAGTTCGGCATACCGGTGATACGGAAAGTCGGGCAGCTTCTGCGTCGACTCGGTCTTGCCTTCGCCCAGTTGCACGCGCTCTTCCCACGTGACTTGAGACAGGTCGCGGTTGTTCAGCACCATCACGACGAGCCGCGGGTCCGACCACTCGCGCCAGTATTTCGCGATGGTGATCATCACGTTCAGCCCGTTCATCTGCATTGCGCCGTCGCCGATGAAGGCGATGACCACGCGATCGGGGAACGCCATCTTGGCCGCCATCGCATACGGCGTGGCCGACCCGAGCGACGCCAGGCTGCCCGACAGCGAACCCATCATTCCGCGCCGCATGCGGATGTCGCGCGCATACCAGTTGGCCACCGTGCCGGCGTCGCCGGTCAGGATGCAGCGGTCGGGCAGCCGTGGCGAAAGCTCCGTGAAAACACGTTGCGGGTTGATGGGCTCGGCGGGCGTCATGGCGCGGTCGTCCAGCGTGTTCCACCACTTGGCCACGCCCGATTCGATGCCTTCGCGCCAACGCCCTGCGGGCTTTTGTTCGAGCAGCGGCAGCAGGGCGCGCAGCGTGACGGCGCTGTCGCCGACCATGTTCACTTCCATCGGGTAACGCAGGCTCAGCATGGTGCCGTCGAGGTCGATCTGCACACCGCGCGCCTTGCCGGGTTTCGGCAAAAACTCGCTGTACGGAAAGGCGGAGCCGATCATGAGCAGCGTGTCGCAGCCCTGCATCAAGTCCCAGCTGGGCTCGGTGCCCAACAGGCCGAGCGATCCCGTCACCCAAGGCAAGTCGTCGGGCAATGCGGCCTTGCCGAGCAGTGCCTTGGCCGCGCCGGCCTGCAGGCGGTCGGCGATGGCGATGACTTCATCGGTCGCCTGCAAGGCACCGGCACCGACGAGGATGGCGACCTTCTCGCCGGCATTGAGCACGGCTGCCGCCTGCGCGAGCAACACGGCATCGGGTTGCATCGCGGGCCCGGCATAACCGACGCCCGTGTGGGTGGCGCCATGGGCCATGGGCGGCTCCGCATAAGGCAGTTCCTGCAGGTCGTTCGGCAGGATGACGCAGGTCACCGTACGGCGCGTGGCGGCGATGCGCACGGCGCGGTCGATCAGGTGCCGTACCTGGCTCGGTACGCTCGCCGTGGCCACGAAGTCGGCCGCGACATCCTTGAACAGCGATTGCAGGTCGACTTCTTGCTGGTAGTGCGCGCCGATGGCAGTGCGGGCCTGCTGCCCGACGATCGCGACCACTGGGACGTGGTCCATCTTGGCGTCGTACAAGCCGGTCAACAGGTGGATCGCGCCTGGCCCCGAGGTCGCATAGCAAAGCCCGACTTCGCCGGTGAACTTGGCATGGGCCGACGCCATGAAGGCGGCCATCTCTTCGTGTCGCACCTGCACGTACTGCATCTTGTCGCTGGCTTTTTCAAGCGCCACATCGAGTCCGCCGACACCGTCGCCCGGATAGCCGTAGACACGATGCAGGCCCCACTCATGCAGGCGGCTCCAGACGAATTCGCTGACGTTTTGACTCATGGCACGCTCCGATCGGGAGGCATGGTCGGGCCGTGCCGCGTCGTTGCGTGTGGGACAAGCCGCAGTCTGCGAGCCGACCGCCGCCGACAAATTCAGCGTGAACGAGCAGGCACGCGGCTCGGGGAAATGTCCTACGCAGCGGCGTGTTCACACGGCGATGGCAGAAAGCAGAGGCGCGGCTTATGTTCCCGAATTCGTTCCCGGATTCACTTCGCCGCCGCGCCATGCCTTCCTCCACTTCCGATACCAATCATGACGCCGAACCGGATCATCGAGAGCATGAAAACGACGCCCACAGTGGCGATGACAAAGGCGACGGCAAACGGAGCGGCGACAAACAAGGACAAGGCGGCGAGAAGCAACCGAAGAAGCCGTCTCCGCTCGACAACCCCAAGGTTCGCATCGGCCTGATCGTCGGCGGCATCGTCGTGCTGATCGCGCTGGCGGTCTGGTTCACCCGCTACTGGACTCGCGGCCGCTACGAGCAAGAGACCAACGACGCCTACCTGCAGGCCGACCAGGTCGCCATCGCGCCCAAGGTGCCGGGCTATGTCGAACAGGTGCTCGTCACCGACAACCAGCCGGTGCAGGCCGGCGACGCGCTCGTGAAGATCGACGACCACGATGTGCGGGCACGGCAAGACCAGGCGCGCGCGCAGATCGAGCAGGGCGTGGCGCAGGTGCAGCAGATCGATGCGCAGGTGCGCCAGCAGCGCGCGCAGATCGCGCTGGCCGATGCGCAGTTGTCGGGCGCGCTGCAAACGGCACGCCATGCGCAGAACGAAGTCGATCGCTATGCCGCGCTGGTGGCCGACGGCGCGCAGACCGCCGAGCAGCTCGAATCGATGCGGCAGAGCCGCGATCAGGCGCTGACGCAGGTCGCGTCGGCCCGTGCGCAGCGCGAGAGCGCGTCGCGCCAGCTCGACACGCTGCGCGCGCAGGTCGGCGTGGCGCGTGCGCAGATCGACCAGGCCAAAGCGCAGAACGATCAGGCCGAGGCCGACCTCGGTTCGACCGTCGTCCGCAGCAGCATCGCGGGCCGCATCGGCGACCGCACGGTGCGCGTCGGCCAGTATGTCCAGCCCGGCACCCGGATGATGTCGGTGGTGCCGGTCGAGCAGATCTACCTGGTCGCCAACTTCAAGGAAACGCAGGTCGGCCTGATGCGTGCGGGGCAACCCGCAAGCATCGAGGTCGATGCGCTCAAGGGCGAGACCTTGCACGGCACCGTCGAAAGCTTTGCGCCCGGCACCGGCGCGCAGTTCGCGTTGCTGCCGCCGCAGAACGCGACCGGCAACTTCACCAAGGTCGTGCAGCGCGTGCCGGTGCGCATCAAGCTCGATGAGGATGCCGAGGCCAGCAAGGTGCTGGTGCCGGGGCTGTCGGTCACTGTGACCGTCGACACCATCGGCTCCAAGCCCGAACGCGCCGCGGTCAAGCGCGAAGGCAAGCAGCAAGAGAACGTGCGTGAAGCGCAGCATGACGAAGAAGTCAAACGCAACGCCGCGCAGCCATCGCCGGGGCCGGGCCGATGAGCGCCGCTTCCGCAACTGCGCCGGCCGATGGCGGCCAAGGGCGATCGCCATCAGGGAAGGGCGATGCGCAGAA
>JAQGMP010000536.1 GCA_028292285.1 Variovorax sp.
TGTGGTTCGGCTGGAGCGGCCACATCGTGGAAGGTGGCACGGCCGGCGAGGGCGAGGTGCACAAACAACATGCCGGGCCGGTGACGCTGGCCACCATCGACTTGAGCCGCGAAGACCACGACAGCTATTACCTCGGCTACAGCAACGACGTGCTGTGGCCGGTGTTCCATTACCGGCTCGACCTGGCGCACTTCGACGCCGGCTTCATCGGCGGCTACCGGCGGGTCAACCAGCTGTTCGCACGCAAGGTGATGCCGATGCTGAAGCCGGACGACATCATCTGGATTCACGACTACCACCTGATCCCGCTGGCCGCCGAGCTGCGCGCCATGGGTTGCAAGCAGCGCATTGGTTTCTTTCTGCACATACCGCTGCCGCCGCAGGAAATCATGGCCGCGATCCCGCAGCACGAATGGCTCATGCGGTCGCTCTTCGCGTTCGACCTGATCGGGCTGCAGAGCAACCAGGACGTACAGCACTTCGAGCGTTACGTCATCGGCGAAGCGCACGGCGAAGCGTTGGGCGACGACATGTTCAGCGCCTATGGGCAAACAGTGCGCTGCAGCGCCTTCCCGATCGGCATCGACGTGGACGAGTTCGCTGCGCTGACGCATGCGAAGGAAGGCCGCGAGATGTACGAAACGATGAAGCGCGAGTATTCGAGCCGCCGCCTGCTGCTCGGCATCGACCGGCTCGATTATTCCAAGGGCATTCCGCAGCGCGTGCGCAGCTTTCGCGAGCTGCTCGCCAACTACCCGGAAAACCGCCGCAGCGCGACGCTGATCCAGATCGCTTCGCCCACGCGCGAGTCGGTCGATGCCTATGGCGACATCCGGCGTGAACTCGAGTCGCTGTGCGGCGCCATCAACGGCGACTACGGAGAACTCGACTGGATGCCGGTGCGCTACATCCATCGCATGGTCGCGCGCAAACGCGTGCCAGGCTTGTGCCGTGCGGCGGCGGTCGGACTCGTCACGCCGTTGCGCGACGGCATGAACCTGGTCGCCAAGGAATACGTGGCGGCGCAGGACCCGGCCGATCCGGGCGTGCTGGTGCTATCGCGTTTTGCGGGCGCGGCCGAGCAGCTCAAAGAAGCGCTGCTGGTCAATCCCTACGACACGCACGGCACGGCGGAGACGGTGCAGCAGGCGCTGCACATGCCGCTGGAAGAGCGCCGTCAACGGCATCAAAAGCTGCTCGCGCGCATCCGCGAACAGGACATTCACTGGTGGCGGCGCACCTTCCTGGCGGCACTGAACGAGGCGACCGGCAAGGGCTGAAAGGTCAGTTCAAATCGGTCGATCTCAGCCAAGCCAGGGCAGGATGACTTCGGCCAGCCAATCCATGAAGGCCTGCGACCGCTTCGACAGATTGCGCCGGTTCGCGTAGACCAGCGACACCGGCATCGGCTCGCCGGGGAACTCCGTCAGCACCTCTACCAGCCGCCCCTCGGCCAGGGCCGCGCGCATGCCCGGCCGCGGCGCCTGAATCAGCCCGAGCCCGGCCAGACACGCCGCTTCGTAGGCATCGGTGCTGGTCACGGTGATCGCGGCCTGCATCGGTCGCAGGCGCCAGCGGTCGCCGTCGTGGTGTTCCCAGCCCGGCGATGCCGTTCCCAACGTCTGCGCGTAGTGAACCAGCCGATGGTGGTCCAGATCCTCCAGCGTTTTCGGCGTGCCGAAGCGGGCCAGATACGCCGGACTGGCGACGTTCGCCAATGCCATTTGCCCGAGGCGGCGCGCGATCAGCGCCGAGTCTTGCAACTGGCCGATGCGCAGCACGCAATCGAATCCCTCGTGGACCAGATCGACACGCCGGTCGGAGGTGCTGAGTTCGATTTCCACCAGCGGATGGGCTGCCAGAAATTCCGGCAGGCGCGGGATCACGGCCTGCCGCGCGATGGCGTTGGGCAAGTCGACGCGCAGGCGGCCGCGCAAACTGCTCTGCGCCTGCTGAAACATGGCCTGCAGCTCGTCGGCTTCGGACAGCAGTTGCTGGCAGCGCTCCAGAAACTGCTCACCGTCGGGCGTCATCCGGACGGTGCGCGTGGTGCGGTGCAAGAGGCGCGTGCCGAGTTGCGCTTCGAGCTGTTGCACGGCGGTCGACACGCGCGCCTTGGGCAGGTTGAGCTGCTCGGCGGCGCGCACGAAGCTGGCAAGGGTCGCGACCTTGGCGTAGATGCGGAGCAATTCGAAGTCCATGGCCCATTATTCCGTCTGGCTGAACATTGAAGTCAAAATGAAGCGGTTTATCCATCGATTGTTCTTCCCTAAAGTCCATTCATCGCAACAACATCTTTGAAGGAATTGCCATGAATGCCACCGCCACCAATGCCCCCACCCACACGGCCACGCCCATCGCCCTCATCACCGGCGCCAGCCGCGGATTGGGCAAATCCACCGCCCTGCACCTCGCCCGCCGCGGCGTCGACGTGATCCTGACCTACCGCGGCAAAGTCGACGAAGCCAAGGGTGTCGTCGCTGAAATCGAGGCGCTCGGCCGCCGCGCCGTCGCGCTGCAACTCGACGTCGCCGACAGCCACGGCTTCGACGCCTTCGCAGGCCAGGTGAAGCAATCGCTTGCCGCAGTCTGGCAGCGCGAGCACTTCGACTATCTGGTCAACAACGCCGGCACCGGTCTGGACGCGAGCTTTGCCGAAACCACCGAGGCGCAGTTCGACTCGATGATGAACATCCACCTCAAGGGGCCGTTCTTCCTGACGCAAAAGCTGTTGCCGCTGATCGCCGACGGCGGCCGCATCGTCAACATCTCGACCGGCCTTGCGCGCTTTGCGCTGCCCGGCAAGGCCGCCTATGCCACGATGAAGGGCGGCATCGAGGTGCTGACCCGCTACCTCGCGAAAGAGCTCGGCGCGCGAGGCATCGCCGTCAACACGATTGCCCCGGGCGCCATCGCGACCGACTTCGGCGGCGGCGTGGTGCGCGACAACCCGCAGATGAACGCGGGCATCGCATCGCAAACAGCGCTCGGCCGTGTCGGTTTGCCCGACGACATCGGCGGCGCGATCTCGATGCTGCTGCAGCCCGACAACCGCTGGGTCAACGGCCAACGCATCGAAGTGTCGGGCGGCATGTTCATCTGAAGCGACGGCTCAGTCCAGCAACGCCAGCGCAGCGTAGTCGCCGACCTTGTCGCCCAGCCCCGCCGCGACGAGTTCGACGCCACCGGTGAGCGGCACCAGTTTGCCGGCGATTTCCGCCTGCAATCGCGGCAGCAAAAAGTCGCGATGGTTCCAGAACACGCTGCCGCCCAGGCTGATGCGCTGCAGATCGAGCGTGACGATCAGGTTGTAGAGCATGCGGCCCATCACGCGGCACAGCGCGTCGACGATGTGCACCGCGTGCGCGTCGCCGGTGGCGGTGGCTGCGAACAGGTCGGCCGGCGATTGCCGAAAGCGCCGCGCCATCGAGTTGCCGCCGATCAGCGCTTCGACATCGCCGACGTTGCCGCAGCCGCACAGGGCGCCGCTGGTGTCGTCGACCACGAAGCTGTGGCCGGCATGCCCCGCATTACCGTTCTTGCCGCGCAGCGCCCGCCCGCCGACGCACAGGCCGACGCCGATGCCGGTGCTCCAGGTCACGTAGGCGCAGTCGTCGATACCCTTGAGCGCGCCCCACTGGCGCTCAGCTTCGAGGGCCGACACGGCATCGTTTTCGACACGCACGTAAGCAAAGCGCCTGGCCAGCGGCGCTTCGAGCAGCGCCGTCATCCATTGATTGGGCAAGCCGCCCGACGGGCCGGCGATGCCGCCGCAAATGTTGGGCGAGGCCAGTTCGACCTTGCCGTCGCGCAGCACGAACGGGCCGGTCGTGGACACACCGACGCGGTCGACCGAAGCCGGATCTATACCTTGCTCGGCGCAGACCGCGTCGATGAGCTTCATGACCTGCAGCGCGACCGCGTCGTTGTCGCCGGTCCGGGCCGTAGGCTCGCTGCGGCGGCCGAGCAGTGGCACGTCGGCAGAAGGGGAAAGGCTGACGGCGACTTTGGTGCCGCCGATGTCGACGCAAGCTCTCATCGGTTCGTGATCCTTGTTTGTCTCTTTGAGTTCGCCTGTGCGGCCGGGTTCAAATCCAG
>JAQGMP010000540.1 GCA_028292285.1 Variovorax sp.
CGACAAAGCCCAACGAAAACAGGGCTGCCGACATCGAAGTCAACCTCACCGGCATGTTCTACACGCTGCGCGCGGTCGGCAGCCGCATGGTGGAGCGGCGCAGCGGCGCGATCGTGGCCATCGCGTCGGTCGACGGTTTCGGCGGACATGCCGGCCGTGCGCACTACAGCGCATCGAAGCACGGCGTGATCGGCTTGGTCAAGTCGCTCGCGATCGAATGGGGCCGCTTCGGCGTGCGCGTGAACGCCATCGCGCCGGGCGTCGTCGGCACGCCGCTCTTTCATCGCAACATCCCTGAAGACCATGTGCGCGACGTGATGGTCGACCGCGTGCCGATGCAGCGACTGTCGACGGCCGACGATCAGGCGCATCCGTGTTTGTTTCTGTTGTCGGATGGGGCGGCATACGTGAACGGCGCGGTGCTGGCGGTCGACGGTGGACTGACTTCAGGCTTCTTCACGCGCTGGAACGGCGCCGACCTGGGATCGAAGGCGATGCTGGAGCGCGGGCTCTATGCGGCGCCTGTGCCGAAGGATTAAGGGCGGCACCGGCGGCGGAGCGGCCCGCCCGCACCGCTATCGCGTGTTCTCTCCAGCCAGTGTCGCCAGCCCGAAATCGCAGCGCGCAGCCGGTTCGAGCAGATAGGTGTCGGTGCGCCCGAGCACCGGCCAGCCCACGGTCGCGCGTTGCTGCGCAAGGGCCGCGAGCCACGCCTCGTTCGAGGTCACGGCGTGCCAGGCGGCATCGCGCGTGGCGAGGTCGGGCCAGGCCAGCATCGCGACAACTTGGGGCATGCGCGGGCCGCTCGCCATGTCGGCCACCATCAACGTGCGTGCGCCGTGTTCGCGCAGCAGCGGCAGCTGCACGTCGCGCAAGAATGCGTTGGTCAGGGCGCCCTGCCCCAGCGCGGCCTCGTGCATCAGCAACTCGTGAAGGCCGCCGCCGGCCTGGCCGGGCACGGGCGCTTCGGGTTGCCACGCGGCGTTGGGCTTCAGGAACATCAGGTCGTAGCGCTCGACGATTTCGACGTCGCCGTTGGTCTCGGCGCGCAGGCTGAGCCATTCAGGGTCCGTATAGAACGGCGCCCAGCGCGCCTCCCGTTCGGCCAGGTCGGCGTACGCCATGAGGTAGACGAAGCCCGGCAGGCGCGGGCCCGACAGCGCGGTCCACTGGCCGACGCAGCGCACGCCGTGCTTGTCGAACAGCTTGGGCAGCCGCTCGAAGCGCGCGTGCAGCGCGTTCATGCGGCCCGGCGCTACGGAGTACAGGCGCAGTTCAAAAATCACATCGATTCCTTCAAGGTGGTCGGTCGCGCTCAGGGCGATCAGGTCGATCAGGTCGATCAGGGCGCGACAGTGATGAGCTCTGTCATCGGCTTCCAGGCCTTGCCGTCGAAGCGCGCCAACCGCGCCGAGCGAATCGGGTAGTAGTCGTCGACGCTGTAGTTCACCTTCGAGCCGGGCAGCAGCATGCCGAGTTCGACACCCTTGAGCGACTGGATCTGCTTCATGAGATTCTCGCGCGTCAAGTTGTCGCCACAGCGCTCGAGCGCCAATGCCGACAGCTGCGATCCCATATAGGTGTAGACCGAAGTGGTGTCGCCCGGATCGTCGTTCGGCAGGTACTTCTTGAAGAACGCCAGGTAGTCCTGCATCGCCTTGTCGTTGGCCCAGGTCGGATCCGACGGGGTCTTGAACCAGTAGGTCGACACCAGACCCACCGAATTGTCGAGGCCGGCCGGCGTCAGCACGCCGGTGATCGAGCTTGCAACGTAGGGCACGATGTAGAAGGGCTTCCAACCGATCGCCGCGACCTTGCGGATTGCCTGGGCGCCGGCCTTGTTGGACGTAAAGGCGAGCAGCGTGTCGGCGCCCGAGGCCTGCAGTTGCAGGACCTGCGAATCGACCGTCGGGTCCGACACTTCCTGCGTCGCTTCCTTCACGATGTTGCCGGCCTTGTCGCCAAGCCCCTTCTTCAGGCCGCGCAGGTACGACTTGCCGACGTCGTCGTTCTGGTAGAGCACGGCGATCTTCGAATCGGGCCGGTTCTCGCGCAGGTACTTGCCGTAGATGGCGCCCTCGATGTCGTAGGCGAACGAGAACGGCACGGTGTACGGGTTGTTCTTGGGGTCATGCAAACCGGGGCTGCTCGCATAGAAAAGCAGTTGCGGCACCTTGCGGGAGTTCATGTACTTCTGGATGGCGGTCTGCGACGGCGTGCCCATCGAGCCGATCATCGCGAGCACCTGGTCGTCCTCGACCAGCTTGCGCGTCACCTCGACCGTCTTGGGCGGCGTGTAGGCATCGTCGACCGACAGCAGGTTGATCTTGCGTCCGTTGATGCCGCCCTTGGTCTCGTTGAGCATCTTGTAATAGGCGACGTGCATGCGCCCGACCATCGAGTAGGCCGAGCCCGGGCCGCTGTAAGCCACGGTTTGTCCTAGCTTGATTTCGGTGTCGGTGACGCCCGGTCCATAGGCTTTTTGCGCCAATGCGGGAAGCGAAGGGAGAGCGGCGAACAGCGCAGCGGTGGCGAGCGCGATGAAGGGTGTACGCATGTGAAGTTCCTTGGGGGTCGATCGGCAGAATGGAGTGGAACCGCGCCGCGCCGCGCTGTCAGTCCCTGCGCGGCGTGACAGGGTTAACCCGAGAGATGCCGAGCGCCGACCGCCGGTTCGATCGCGTTGCGTCGCTGTCCCGCCGCAAGGGGACTGTTGCGGGGCACGTTGCTCATTACATTCGACCGATGACGACAAGCGCTGTGCCCTACGAGATCCAGGCCGAATGGGTCCACATCCAATACGACGAAGTCGCGAAGTTCACCGAGACCTACGGGTTTTCAGGCAACCAGGGTGCCGTCAACTGCGAAGGCATCCTGCTGCGCCCGAAAGGCGTCACCTCGAAGACCTTGCTGGTCTTCATGCACCCGACATCGACCCTGCAATTGCTGCCGGTGCCGCGCGCCATGGCGGCCGCCGGTGCGCACGTGCTGTGCGCCGCCAGCCGCTACGTGAAGAACGACGCGGCGCTGATCCTCGAGAAAGTCGTGCTCGATCTGGGCGCTTACATCCGCCATGCCAAGACGAAGTGGGGATACGAGAAAATCGTGTTGGTCGGCTGGAGCGGCGGCGGTTCGCTGGCCGTCTTCTATCAGTCGCAAGCCGAGCATCCGACCATCACCGAAACGCCGGCCGGCGACGCTGTCGACCTCACCACGGCAGGCCTCATTCCGGCCGACGCCATCGTCTACCAGGCCGCGCACCTGTCGCGCGCCGAGCTGCTGGCCGATGCCATCGACCCTTCGGTGCGCGACGAGCTGAATCCCGACGACCGCGATGTCGAGCTCGACATCTACGACCCGCGCAACCCGAACCAACCGCCCTACTCGCCCGAGTTCATCGCGCGTTACCGCGTGGCGCAACGCGCGCGCATCCGGCGCATCACCGCCTGGGTGAAAGAGACGATGGCCGAACTCAAGCGGCGCAACACCGGCGAGATGGAACGCGGCTTCGTCGTGCACCGCACGCTGGCCGACCCGCGCTTTCTCGATCCGGCGCTCGACCCCAACGGACGCCGCCCGCGCTGGTGCTACATGGGCAATCCTGAAACGGTGAACACCGGGCCGGTTGGTCTCGCGCGCTTCTCGACGCTGCGCTCATGGCTCTCGCAATGGTCGCTCGACGATTCGCGGGCCGACGGGCTGGCCTGCGCTGCGCACATTCACGTGCCGCTGCTGGCCATCGAGAACGGCGCCGACGATGCGGTGCCGCAGCCGCACACGCACCGCCTGTTCGAAGCCGCAGCGACCGACGACAAGACTTTCCGCTTGATCGAGGGCGCGACGCATTACTACGCCGGCCAGCCCGAGCTGCTGGCCGAGGCCACCAACCTGATCTTCGGCTGGCTGGCCGAGCGCGGCATTGCGGTGCGTCCATGACGATGCGCCCATGAACGTGTTCGAAATGCTGGCGCAGTCGGCGCTGCGCTTTCCCACGCGCGGCGCGGTGTACCGCGGCCAGGAGCAGGTGCTCGACTACGCCGAACTGCACGATCGCGCCCTGCGCATCGGCGCCGCGTTGCGCGGCTTCGGTCAACCGGGCGACCGCATCGCCGTCGCGAGCGAAAACCGCGTCGAATACCTGGAAGCGATGTACGGCATCTGGGCCGCGGGCATGGTCTTCGTGCCGATCAACGCCAAGCTGCATGCGAAGGAGATGGTGCAGATCCTCGACGACGCCGGCGCCAGTGCCGCCTTCGTGTCCCCCAAGCTGGCAGACGACCTTGCCGATGCGCTGCAGGGCTCCGACTCGGCCGCTTGCCGGCTGCTGCGCATCGACAGCGGCGGCTACCGCGCACTGCTCGACACCGAACCCGACGCATCGCTGGTGCCGCAAGACAGCGCACCCGACGCCCTGGCCTGGCTCTTCTACACCAGCGGCACCACCGGCCGCTCCAAGGGCGCGATGCTGTCGCACCGTGCGCTGCTCGCGATGACGATGGGCCATCTCGCGGAGATGGAGCACTTCGACGAGAACGCGAGCCAGATCCATTCCGCGCCGATGTCGCACGGCTCCGGCCTTTACATCCCCGCGTACATCGCACGCGGTGCGCGGCAGGTGCTGCCGACGTCCGGCTCGTTCGACCCCGCGGAGTTTCTCGACCTGTGCGACGCGCATCCATCGTGCGGTGCCTTCCTGGCGCCGACGATGGTGCAGCGATTGCGGCTTGAAGCCGAACGCACGCAGCGCCGACCGACCGGGCTGCGCTCGATCATCTATGGCGGGGCGCCGATGTACGTGGACGAAATGAAGAAGTCGCTGGCGGTGTTCGGTCCGATCTTCGGACAGATCTACGGCCAGGGCGAAGCGCCCATGACCATCACCGCGCTGCGGCGGCAAGAGCATGTCGGTGCCGACGACGCCGTGCTCGGTTCGGTCGGCATGCCACGCCTCGGCGTCGAGGTGCGGGTCGTCGATGAAGAGGGCCAGCCACGCCCGGTCGGCGAGATCGGCGAAGTGATCTGCCGCGGCGATGTGGTGATGTCGGGCTACTGGCGCAACCCCAAGGCCAGCGCCGAAACGCTGCGCGACGGCTGGCTCTACACCGGCGACATGGGTTCGTTCGACACGCACGGCCGCCTCACGCTGCGTGACCGCTCGAAAGACGTGGTGATCAGCGGCGGCTCCAACGTCTATCCGCGCGAGGTCGAAGAAGCGCTGCTCACGCACCCGGCCGTCGCCGAGGTCTGCGTCATCGGCGAGCCCGACGCCGAATGGGGCGAGGTGGTGGTGGCATTCGTCGTGCCGGTCGAAGGCGGCGCGTTGAGCCGCGAGGCGCTCGACGCCCACTGCCTGGATCGCATCGCGCGCTTCAAGCGGCCGAAGCGCTACGTCTTCGCAGACTCGCTTCCCAAAAGCAACTACGGCAAGGTGCTCAAGCGCGAACTGCGCCTGCAACTCGCCACCCTGGAACACTGAGGAACACACCATGACAGCAGCGATCGTCGGCTGGGGCCACACGCCCTTCGGCAAGTTCGACAACGAAACGGTGGAGAGCCTGATCGTGCGCGCCACCAACGAGGCATTGGCGCACGCCGGCGTCGCCGCGGCGGATGTCGACGAGATCGTGCTCGGCCACTTCAACGCCGGTTTCTCGAAGCAGGACTTCACCGCGGCGCTGGTGCTGCAAGCCTCGCCCGACCTGCGCTTCAAGCCGGCGACGCGTGTCGAGAATGCGTGCGCGACCGGCTCGGCCGCCGTGCACCAGGGCATCAAGTCGATCGAGGCCAAACGCGCACGCACCGTGCTCGTCGTCGGTGTCGAGCAGATGACCACCACCGCGGGACCGGAGATCGGAACCAACCTGCTGCGTGCGTCGTATCTCAAGGAAGAAAGCGGCGTGCAGGGCGGATTCGCCGGCCTGTTCGGTGAGATCGCGACGGCCTACTTCGAAAAGTACGGCGACCAGTCCGATGCGCTCGCGATGATCGCGGCCAAGAACCACTCCAACGGCGTCGCCAACCCGTATGCGCAGATGCGCAAAGACCTGGGCTACGAATTCTGCCGCACCGTGAGCGACAAGAATCCGCTGGTTGCCGGCCCGCTGCGCCGCACCGACTGCTCGCCCGTGTCGGACGGTGCGGCCGCTGTGGTGCTCACCGACATCCCGACCGCGATGTCGATGCAGCGCGCCGTGATGTTCCGCGGCACTGCGCATGTGCAGGACTACCTGCCGATGTCGCGCCGCGACATCCTGCGTTTCGAAGGCTGCACCCGCGCCTGGGCTCAAGCGCTCGGCGAGGCCCGGCTCACGCTGGACGACCTGTCGTTCGTCGAGACGCACGACTGCTTCACCATGGCGGAGTTGCTGGAATACGAAGCGATGGGCCTGACGCCCGCCGGCGAAGGCGCGCGCGCCATCACCGAAGGCTGGACGCGAATGGACGGCAAGCTGCCGGTCAACCCCAGCGGCGGCCTGAAGGCCAAGGGCCACCCGGTCGGTGCCACCGGCGTGTCGATGCACGCCATGACCGCGATGCAGCTGTGCAACGCGGTGCCCGACGCCATGCAGGTGCGCAACGCCACGCTCGGCGGCATCTTCAACATGGGCGGCGCCGCGGTCGCCAACTACGTGAGCGTGCTCGAGCGCATTCGCTGACCGGCCGCCATGTCGGCACTGCCCGTCGGCCTGGCCGTCGTGGTGATGACGCTGCTGGTCGCCATGCAGCCCATCACCACCGACCTCTATCTGCCCGCGCTGCCGCTGCTGGTGGCCGACCTGAAGACGCCGGTCGCATCGGTGCAGCTCACGCTGTCGGCCTTGATGATCAGCTACGGGCTCGGGCAGCTTGCCTGGGGACCGGTGTCGGACCGGCTGGGCCGCCGGCCCGTGCTGCTGGTGGGCTTGTCGCTCTATGCCCTGGCCGCTGCCGGCGCAGCCTGTGCGCCGAGCATCGGCCCGTTGATCGCCTGTCGCGTGCTGCAGGGCGCGGCCCTCGGTGCCGCGGTCGTGTGCGCGCGTGCCATGGTCCGCGACCTCTACGAACCCGTCGAGGGCACGCGCATCGCGACGCTGTCGCTCACGGGCGTCGGCCTGGTCGCGATGACGGTGCCGGTGCTGGGCGGCTGGCTGGCCACGCACTGGGGATGGCGCGCCGCACTGTGGGCGACCGCGTTGTATGCATTGGGGACGATGCTGCTGATCGCCATGCGCGTGCCGGAAACCCTGAGTGTTCGCGACAGCTCGCCGGTGCGCGTGGCCTCGCTGCTGCGCAGCTACCGCGACATCGCGCGCAACCCGGCCTTCCTGACATGGACGGGGCTGAGTGCGTTCGGCTATGCGGCGAATTTCAGCTTCTATGCGACGTCGTCGTACGTGTTCATCGGCCGCATGGGCTTGAGCAGCCCGCAGTTCGGTGCGGTGCTCGGCGCCGCGTCGATCTCCTACATGCTGGGCACCTTGCTATGCCGCCACTGGGTCGGCCGGCACGGCGTGCGCATCGCGGTGCAGCGCGGCGGCTGGCTCACGACGGGCGCGATCGCCGTATGGATCGTGCCGACCTTGACCGGTGGCCACACGGCCTGGACGCTGGCGAGCGGCATCTGGCTGCAGATCTTCGCCTACGGCATTCACCAGCCCTGCGGCCAGGTCGGCATGGTGACGCCTTTCAAGGCGCAAGCCGGTGCGGCGTCGGCTCTCGGCGGCTGCGTGCTGGCGCTGGGCTCCTTCGTGGCGACCAGCTGGCTCGGCGTGGTTTTCGACGGCAGCTCGCGTTCGCTGGCGTGGGCGACCGCCTTGCTGGTGTCGCCTTGCGCGCTGATCGCGTTGCTGGTGGTGCGGCGTTATGGCGGGGCGACGCAGGCGGTGTGAATCGGCCCGGAAGCGACTGTCAATCTGCAGCCCGCAGGACACGCGCCGCTTGCCATGGTTGCGTTGCCCACACCATCTGCTGCTCGAGATACCTCACGACGCCGTCGTCGACAGCGGCGCGCGTTAGCCCGGTCATCGAAAATCTTTCATCCGGCACACACAGCATGTCGAACGAGTAGTCGTTGAAGATATCTTGTGGGTCGGCCAGCCAGTTTTCCGGCGAGAACATCGGCGTGATGTAGTACCAGCACGAATATCCTTTGCTTTCGAAAAACGCGATCGCCCAATCTCGCACTTGGGCAGTGTTGATTTCGATGTAAGCAACGGGGCGATGCTTTGCGATGATGCCCGCCGCGCCCGCCAGCAATTCCGTTTCGAAGCCTTCGACGTCGGCCTTGATGAAATCGACACGCTCGAGGTCCATGGCGTCCAGTGTCGTGGCGGCTACTCGCTCGGTTACTGTCGTCCAACTCTTCTTCATCGACGCGCCGCCGAAATTCCAGCTTTGATTCGGGTCCAGCACCGGAAAATCAAGCTCGGTAACCTCAGCGCCAACCGCCTGTTGCAACGCAACGACGTTGAGACACGCATTGGCGACGAGGTTTGCGCACAGAAGCTGAAAGGTGTGCCGTGCAGGCTCGAACGCGTACACCGACCCGGCATTGCCGACCTGACTTGAAAACCAGACCGTGTGCGATCCGATATTGGCGCCGGCCTCTACGACGACGTCGCCCGGACGCACGATCTGGCTGAACAGAGCGATCTCCGGCTCCGACCATTCTCCGTAGCGTCGGATACTTTGACCGACGTAGGTGTCGTTCCGGTTCACGAAAAAGCGACCGTGCCGGCCAGCGACGAGTGGATAGATTTCTGTCATGGTGTTCCTCGGGGAAAGGTGGGTGCCACAAAGCTTGCGGAAAGGCGCATCGCCATTGCGTCCAATTCATCGATAGGCATGGTCGCCGCCGCGTTTGCAGCAAGGACGTTCTCGGAGCCCTGTATCTCGGCAATTGCTTCGTTGCGTGACGCGCTGCCGTGGTGAAGATGAATCAGCGGCCACCCGGGAAAGCTGTGCCACGCCAGCCCGAGTCGGGTGGCCCGACTGAAAAGTTCGTCGTCCTCGCCTCCCCATCCCTCGAGTTGCTCGTTGTAGCCCCCCACTCGCACATAAGCCCCACGATGGAAAAATACGATGCCGCCATTGGCGCTCATGTACAGGATCTGGGCGTCGACGGGCAAATCTTCCATCTTCAGTTCGGAAAATATTGCATAGGAAGGGTCTTCGATAAACGACTGCTTGAGCTTGCCGCTAACGTTGATAACTGTGCCGTAAGCACAAAGCGCATCGCTCTTGTCGTGATCCAACATGGCGCCGACGCAGTACGACATCAGAGACGGATTCGCGAGCGAATCTGCATCGTGAAAACAGATGACGGGACTTCGCGAGAGCCGTGCGCCCATATTGCAAAGCGCCGCTTTCGGAAAGCGCCCACCGTGCGGCACGAAGATATGGCGAACATTCATATCGGCGGCGAGAGCCCAGTCGAACTTCGGCGTCACGTCGGCCTCCATCAACCAGACTCGATAGTCCGAATAGGTCAGGGCAAGGTGCGCGAGAACCGCATGGAGATTCTCCCGTCTCTCCTCGCTCGATTGCCGAAACGGAATCACGACGTCGAGATCACGGAGCGAAAGTTTGGGTGGGCTCATTTTCGGCTGCTGGAATTGGCGTTGCCGCCGGTCGGCGGCATATCGCGAGGATGCCCTGAGTGTTCAATCCTCCAGCGCGTATCGCGCGCAAAAGTGTTTTGCCTGATTCACCATCGACAGTGGGCAAAGACTGCGGTACGCGGGCTCTTCCGGTCCCCGACGCAGGGGACATACAGCGCGCCGCCCGCGCGCTAATCTTTCAAGACTGTCCGTAGCCACGAAGGAATTTTCAGCATGACCGCCACGCTTGAACACGCCGCGCTCCGCGATGCGCCGGTGCTCGACATCGACCCGTATTCCGACGAAGTGCTCGCCGACCCCTACCCCTTTCACCAGCTGCTGCGCGAGGCCGGGCCGGTGGCGTTGATCAAGCCGCACGGCGTGTATGCGGTCGGCCGGCACGACGAATCGAAGACCGTGCTGTCGGACTACGCGCGCTTCACCAACGCGGCCGGCATCGGCATTCAGGACATCCGAAAGCCCGGTGACTTCCGCGTGCCGAGCCGGCTGCTCGAAGTCGATCCGCCGGACCACACCAAGGTGCGCTCGGTGGTGACGCGCGTGCTGTCGCCGCTGGTCATCCGCCGCTGGCGCGAGGGCTTCGACACCAAGGCGGCGGCCTTGGTCGAAGCGTTGATCGAACGCGGCAGCTTCGACGGTGTCGAAGACTGCGCCGAAGCCTTCGTGCTGCAGGCTTTCCCCGCGGCGGTCGGCGTGCGGCTGCCGCGCATCGAAACGCTGGCCATCGGCGAAATGCGCTTCAACCAGAGCGGCCCGAAGAACGCGCTGCACGAGCAATCGATGAAGAAGGCGCAGCCGTATCTGGAATGGTTCGAAGAAACGATCCAGCGCCACAGCGTCACGCCCGACTCGATCGCCGAGCTGCTGTTCAAGGCCGAAGAGGCCGGCGAGCTCGAACCCGGCCTGGCATCGAACATCGTGCGCAGCTTTGTCGGCGGCGGCACCGACTCGACCATCGCCGGCATCGGCTTCGCGCTGAACCAGCTGGCACGGCACCCCGACCAGTGGCAGCGTTTGCGCGACGAGCCGGCCAAGGTCAAGGCCGCTTTCGAAGAAGCGATCCGCTTCGAGACGCCGTTTCAGGTCACCTACCGCACGACGATTGGCGAGACCGATCTGGGCGGCGTTCGCATTCCGGCCGATACGAAAGTCGGCGTGTTCATGGGCGCGGCCAATCGCGACCCCCGCCGCTGGACCGACCCGGACCGCTTCGACGTCGATCGGCCGCAGGTCACCGGCAGCCATCTGGCGCTGGGCACCGGCGTGCATGCCTGCGTCGGACAGATGATCGCGCGGCTGGAGGCCGAGGCATTGCTGGGGGCGCTGGCGCGGCGGGTGAAGACGATCACGCTGACCGGCGAAGCACGCTATCGGCCCATCAACCAGATGCGGACGCTCGACCACTTGCCGCTGCGCATCGAAGCGGCTTGAAAAAAGCAGCCTGAGCAAAGCAGCCGAGGGCCGGCTGCCGACGCCCGTTCAGTGCGTCAACTTCAGTGCGTCAACACAGGCGCGCCGTGCGGACGCCATGCAGCGAGCGTCGATGCGGCCGAGGCCGGCGATGAGGCTGCTGGCGCGCTGTGCCCGCGCCACTCGCTCCAGCGATGCAGATACCAGGTCAACAGCTCGCGCTCGCTGCCGATCTTCAGGCGCTGGTAGGCGCGCTTGCGATAGGTCTTCACACTCTCTTCGCCGATGTCGAGGTCGAGCGCCACGCCCGCCGTCGACAGGCCGTACAGCACGCGGCTGCACACTTCGAGCTCGCGGCGCGGCAGGTCGGTGGCGGCCACCAGGCAGGTTTCGATGTCGACCAGCGAGGTCAGCGCATCGGCCAGGTTGGGGCGGCCGAGCATCACGTCGGCATGTTTGGCGAGCAGCGACACGAGCAGCTCCGCGGCGCTCGCCAGTTCGGTGATTTCTTCGTCGGAGAAACGGCCGTGCACGTCGGAACGCAGGATGCTCAGACCGAAGGCCACGTCGTTGCGCCGGCCGCACAGCAGCACGCGTTCGCGGATCTGCGGGTAGACGGTCTCGCGCAGTTCGGTGTCGACCAGTTCGCCGATGTCGACGCGAATGATGGCGGCACCCAGGCGCAACACGCGGCTGCGGGCCTCGGAGATGGTCGGGTCTTTGCGCCAGTACTGCTGGCCCACATAGCGAAGCGCGGCATCGTGGGCCTTTTGCGTGCCGTCGACGCTGCCTGCGGCCACCTCGCACAGGGAATCGGGGCCGAGCTGGAACACCGCGCAATGGTCGGCGCCGCACATGGCATGCAGGTAGGCGACGAGGCGCGCGCCGAAGTCGGCCGTGCCCATGGCCTCGACGATGTCGGGCAAGGCCGCCACGGGAATTCGCGGCGGGGAAAGCATCGGTTGGGAACTCGAACGGTTCATCATGGTGTGCATCCTTGGTGCGCCTGGCGTTGTCTCGACGAAAGGTGCGCGCACTGGTGCGTCAGCATGACCCGCATCGGGGCGTTTGGGAACCCGCGTTATCCATGAGCACAGACCATGGCGCGGTGCCGGGCCGCCGCCGATCAGGCGTCCTGTTTCTCGAAACCGGGCCGCGGAATCAGGCTGAGGAAAGCCTGGCTCAACCCGCCATCGACCAAAAGATCCTGTCCGTTGATATAGCTGGCCCGCTCGCTCGCCAGAAAGAGCACCGCCTCGGCAATGTCGCGCGGACCGCTGATGCGGCCGGCCGGCACGATGGCCTCGCGGCGGCGCAACACGTCTTCGTTCTGGTAGATGCCCGCGCTCATCGGCGTGCGCACCATCGCCGGACTGACGACGTTGCTGCGAATGCGGTGTTCGCCGAGTTCGACGGCCAGCAGCCGCGACAGCATCTTCACGCCCGCCTTGCTCACGCTGTAGGCGCCGCTGTAGGGCTGCGGCACGCTGCCCGAAATCGATGCCACGTGAACGATGCTGCCGCCCTCCTTGCGCGCGATCATCTGCCGGCCGAACACCTGCGAGCACAGCAAGAACCCGTTGAGGTTGACAGCCAGAAGCTGGTTCCACTTGTCGAGCTGGACGTCCATCAAGGCGCCCGCGTAGATGGCAGCGGCGTTGTTGACCAGCACGCTGCACGGCCCCAGCTTGCCGGCGACGGTTTCGGCCGCGGCCGCCACGCTGGCTTCGTCGGTGATGTCGCAATGCACGCCGATCGCCTGTGCGCCGGAGGCCGCGATGTCGGCAGCGAACGCCGTGGCGCCTTTCTCGTCGCGGTCGAGCAGCGCCACCTTGGCGCCCACTGCGGCGAGTTCGCGTGCGATCTCGCCGCCGATGCCGCCGGCGGCGCCCGTCACGACGCACACGCGCCCTTCGAGGCCGAGCCAGCCCGCACCGGCCGTTTGAAGAGATGTTGTTGCTGTCATGTCAAGTCCTTGGTGTTCGCTGAGTGAGAAGATGAAAGAACGGCCGCGATGCGGCGGCGGCGCAGCACGGCCGCGAAGATGGTGCCGAGCAACAGCAGCGCGATGCCCGCAATGGCGAAGACCCAGCGGTAGCCGATGCGATCGACCACCCAGCCCGCCGCGCTGACGCCGACCGCGATGCCGATGAAAAGACTGGCCGCGAACAGCGACACCGCCGTGCCGCGCAAGGCCGGGGCCATCTGCGTGGCATGCGTCGTCAGCGTGTTGTGAAGCATGTAGTAGCCGAGCCCGGCGACCGCGCACGCCGGCAGCGACCAGCCCCAGCCATCGGCCAGCGATACGCCGATCCAGGCGCACGCGATCAGCGCACCGCCAACGAGCGCGAGGCCGCCCTCGCCGAGCCGGGCGAGCAGCGCGCGTGCAGTGAACGAATAGACCATGCCGCCGACGCCGTAGAGCGCGACGATGGCCGCCGCCCACGACATGCCGAGCCCGAACTCCTGGTGCTCGAAGGCCGGCAGAAAAGCCATCACCGCGAACGCGAAGGCGCCCTCGATGGCGACCAGCACCAGAATCCAGCGCGCCCACGGAATCGACAGCACATCGAGCGCGCCGCGCAGGTGGCCGGCCGCCGAAGGCAACTGCGGGCGCTCGCCACGCGTGCTGGCGTCGGTGCACAGGCGCAATCCCACGCCGAGAAAAAGGATGGTGAGCACGCCGAAGGTCCAGCGCCAGCCGACCGTATCGACCAGCACACCCGAGCCCCACTGGCCGAGGATCATGCCGCTCAAGGTGGCTGTCAGAAAACGCGCGAGCACCTCTTGCCGCCGCTCGTACTCGACCGTGTCGCCGATGAAGGCCAGCGACAGCGGAATGATCGCCGCCGCCGTCGCGCCGGAGAGCACGCGCGCCAGCACCAGCGTCGGCAGATCGTTCGCGAACAGCGCGAGGATATTGCCCAGGGTGCAGCCCAATGCGGCCAGCCCGATGACGCGGCGCTTGCCGTAGCGGTCACCCAGCGGCCCGTACAAAAGTTGGAGCAATCCGTAGGCGATGGCATAGGTCGACACCGTCTGCGCGGCGCGCCCCGTCGACACCTCGAAGGCCTCGGACAACGCCGGCAGCATCGGATCGCAGACCCGCATCATGGCGCTGCTGCCGAAGGCGGCGATGCTGATGGCGACGAGCCCGGGTTTCTGCGAACTGGCGATGGCGGTGGCTGCGGTCATTCGAGCATCGACCTTAGCGCCGCCGTGCCGCGCTGTCTGTCCACTTCGTGGGGGACACGCGAGCCCGCCGGCCGCGCCTAGCATCGCGCCATGCCCAGTGCCCAACCCGTGCTGCTGATCCCGGCGCTCTATTGCTCGCCGCGGTTGTTCGAACAGCAAATTCCCGCGCTCTGGAACTTCGGACCGGTGCAGATCGCCAACCACGCGATGGGCGACTCGATCGCCGACATCGCGCGCCAGATCCTCGCCGCGGCGCCACCCCGCTTCGCGCTGGCCGGGCTGTCGATGGGCGGCTACACGGCCTTCGAAATCATGCGGCAGGCGCCGGAGCGCGTCACGCGTCTTGCGCTGCTCGACACCTCGGCACGCGCCGACACCGCCGAAGCGGCACAGGGCCGGCTCGTTTCGATTCGGCTGGTCGCCGAACACGGATTCGATCGCTTTCTCGACCAGGCCTGGCAGATCGCCGTGGCACCCGCCCGCTTGAACGACGCTGCGCTGCGCGAGCGCTACCGCCAGATCGCGTGGGACGTCGGCCCCGAGCGCTTCATGCGGCAGCAGCGCGCCATCGGCCAGCGGCCCGACTCGCGGCCGCAGCTCGGCGCGATACGCTGTCCGACGCTGGTCCTCGTCGGCAACGAAGACGTGGCGACGCCGCCGCATCTGGCCGAAGAGATCGCGGCCGGCATCGCCGGATCGCAGCTCGTCAAGGTGGCCGATGCGGGCCATCTCACCACCATCGAGCAGCCGGAGGCCGTCACGCAGGCGCTGGTCGATTGGCTGTCGGCGCCATCGGACGAACGGATCGGGGAGACATCGTGAACGACGACTTCAAGGGACGTGTCGCGCTGGTCACCGGTGGCGGCTCGGGCATCGGCCGCGCGGCATGCCTGGCCTTTGCGCAACGCGGTGCCGCTGTCGCCGTCGTGGATCGCCATGCGCAAGCCGCTGCCGCCACCTGCGAGCTGATCGCGGCGGCTGGCGGCCAGGCGCTCGCCATCACCGCCGACATCGCAGACGAAGACGCGGTCAGCCGCATGGTGGCCGAATGCATCGCGCGCTTCGGCAAGCTCGACTGCGCCTTCAACAACGCCGGCATCGGCGGCGCCGAGATCGAATCGGCCGGCCGAAAGCTCGGCGACATCGACAAGAGCGCCTGGGACAAGATGATCGCCATCAACCTCACCGGCGTCTGGCTGTGCATGAAGGCGGAACTCGCGGCGATGCAGGCGCACGGCGGCGCCATCGTCAACACGGCGTCGATCGCCGGCGTCATCGGGCTGTCGCGCTCCGGCCCTTACACGGCGAGCAAGCATGGCGTGGTCGGCCTGACCAAGGTCGCGGCGCTTGAATATTCGGAAGCCGGCATCCGCGTCAACGCGATCTGCCCCGGCTATGTCGCGACGCCTTTGACGCAAGCATCGCTGGCCGCCAGGGGCGACAAGATTTTGGCCCGCCTGCCCATCGGCCGCTTCGCGGAAGCGAACGAGATCGCAGAGCTCGCGGTCTGGCTCTGCTCCGACAGCGCGAGCTACGTCACCGGCTCGGCCTACGACATCGACGGCGGGTACGTCGCCCGCATCTGAATCGCGGCAGCGCCCGCAGCGCCCGCACCAAAACGCGGAGCGCGGCCACACCACTTGCGCCATTTCAGACCATTTAGTCAAAACTTGGGGCACGACTTGCTTCCGGCCCCGGTGAATTGACTGGGAGCCGTCAGGCACAGAACGTGCTCGACCCGTCGTATCGCCGCCGAAAAGGCGGTTTTCGGACCCGTTCCGCGAAGGTCGCACATGACATCCATTCCCCTGATCGATCTCGGTGGTCGCCTCGATCCACTGCATTCCTCCGCCCCTGCCACCGCTGCGAAATTGCACGAGGCACTCAGCAGCATCGGCTTTGCCTATATCGGCGGCCACACGGTTTCGCCCGCGGCGCGCAGCGCGGCCTTTGCGGCCTCGCGCAGCTTCCACGCGGCGCCGCTCGAGCAGAAGCAGTCGCTCAAGATCAATGCGGCCCACCGCGGCTACATGGGCATGGCGACCTCGACCATCGTGACGTCGTCGGTGGCCAGGGTGACCCGGCCGAACATGAGCGAGTCGTTGATGCTGATGCACGAGTTGCCGCCGGACGACCCCGGCCTGCTCGCCGGCCTGCCCATGCAGGGCCCGAATCAGTGGCCGGAATGGCTTCCCGGCTTCCGGCCCGCGATGGAACAGTACGTTCGCGAGGTCGATGCATTGGCCCGCCACATCGTGCGGCTGATCGCGATCAGCATGGGCATGGAGGCAACGGCACTCGATCACTACTTCGAGCGTCCCACGACTTTCCTGCGCGCATTGCACTATCCGCCGCAGCCACAGTCCCAACCGCAGTCCGGCGACGATCAGATGGGTTCGGCGCCGCACACCGACTACGGGATCATCACGCTGCTGGCGCAAGACAACACGGGCGGGCTGCAGGTGCGCCCGCGCGGCGGCGACTGGATCGACGCGCCGCCGATCGAGAACACCTTCGTGCTGAACGTGGGCGACATGCTGGCGCGCTGGAGCAACGACCGCTTCGTCTCGACGCCGCATCGCGTCATCAACCGCTCCGGCGACGACCGCTATTCGCTGCCCTACTTCTTCGACCCGGCCATGGACGCGCGGATCGAATGCCTGCCCACCTGCACCGACGCCGCGCATCCGCCGCTCTATCCGCCGGTGGCTTATGGCGACTACCTGATGGAGCGCCTCGACAAGAACTACGACTACCGGCGGGACAACACGGGCGCGCGCGCCACGGCTTGACGGCGCCCCTCGCCGATTCTTCGCTTCTTTGCTCCACTCTTCGCTCTTCTTTTTCCCCTCTCATTTCAGGACACCCCATGAAGCAGTTCACCCGCCGCGACTATCTGCAGGCCATGGCCGCGGCCGCCGGCATGTCGGCGCTCGCGATGCCCGGCATCTCCGCCGCCGCGCAGAACCTGGTCGTCAACACCTACGGCGGCCGCTGGGAGAAGTTCTGGCGCTCCGACCTGATGCCGATGTTCCAGAAATCAGCCGGCGTCGAGACCACGCTGGACGTCGGCCTGGGCAAGAACTTCGTCGCCAACCTGCGCGCGGCGGGCATCGAGAAGCCGCCCTACAGCATCCTGATGCTCAACGAGAACATCGCGAGCCTGGTGCGCGCCGAGGGCTACTTCGAGCCCATCCCCGCGGGCAAGGTGCCCAACCTCGCCAGCGCCTACCCGTTGCTGCGCAATCCCGGCGACAACGGCGTGCGCGCCATCGTGTCGACCATCGGCATCGGCTATCGCAAAGACCTGGTGAAGACGCCGCCCAAGTCGTGGACCGACCTGTGGAGCAACCCCGAGTTCAAAGGAAAGATCGGCCTCTACCAGATCGGCAACACGGCCGCGATGCTGTTCCTTCTGATGACGGCCAAGCTCTACGGTGGATCGCAGGACGCGATCGATCGCGCCTTCGTCGAGATCAAGAAACTGCTGCCCTTCACCCAGGCCGACTGGAGCGGCACGCTGTCGACCATGCTCACGCGCGGCGACGTGACGGTGGCGGTCATCGACTTTCCCGAGATCGTCGCGCTGCAAAAGAAGGGTGTGCCCGTGGAGATGGTAGTGCCCACCGAAGGCGTGCTGGCTTTCGAACAATCGTTCAACGTGCTGAAGAACGCACCGGCCAAGGAAGAGGCCTACAAGTACCTCGACTTCATCCTTCGGCCCGACGTGCAGGAGATGATGGCCAGGGAATTCTTCACCTCGCCGACCAACACCAAAACCACGTTGCCGGCCGACCTGGCGAAGGACGTGCCGGTCAGCGGCGACAAGATGAAGTCGATCTTCCAGTTCGACTGGAGCAAGGTCAATCCGCAGGTCGCGGCCATCACAGACCGGTGGAACCGGGAGATGAAGTGAGCCTGGCGGCTGAAATGGACCTGTTGGCCGAGGCGCGGCCGGTCGCCGCGCGACGCAGCGCCCGGCCCACCACGCGCGTCTCGCTCGAAGGCTTGCGCAAGACGTTCGCCAACGCTGCGGCACCCGCCATCGAGCACCTCGACCTGCAGACCGAAGAAGGCGAATTCATCTCTTTGCTGGGCCCGAGCGGCTGCGGCAAGACCACGACGCTGCGCTGCGTGGCCGGCTTCGAGTTTCCGGACCGGGGCCGGGTGCGGCTCAACGACGAAGACATCACCGACCTGCCGCCCGAAAAGCGAGACATCGGCATGGTGTTTCAAAACTACGCGCTGTTCCCGCATCTCAACGTGTACCGCAACCTGGCCTTCGGACTGGAGATGCGCGGTACGGCCAAAGCCGAGTGCAAGCGCCGCATCGACGAGGTGCTGGCGATGGTGCAGCTGACGTCGATGGCGGAGCGCTATCCGCGCCAGCTCTCCGGCGGGCAACAGCAGCGCGTGGCCTTGGCGCGCGCGCTGGTCATCGAGCCGCGGCTGCTGCTGCTCGACGAACCGCTGGCCAACCTCGACGCGGTGCTGCGCGAGGACATGCGCGTGTTCATCCGCGAGCTGCAAAAGCGCGTTGGCATCACCACGCTCTACGTGACGCACGACCAGGCCGAAGCGATGGTGATGTCCGACCGCGTGGCGGTGATGCTGGGCGGCAAGCTGCTGCAGTTCGACGTGCCCGAGGCCATCTACATGCGCCCGCGCAGCGTCGAAGTGGCACGCTTCATCGGCCGTTCCAATCTGATCGAAGGCAAGGTCGACGGCCTTGCCAGCGCGGCGGGCCCTTACCCTGCTTACCGCGTGCACACCGCGCTCGGCGAGATCGACGCATGCTACGACCAGCCGCTCGCCACCGGCCAGACCGTGCACGTGACCATCCGGCCCGAGGCGATCCGCTTTCAGAACGGCGGCCCTTACAGCGGGCGAGTGCAGTCGGCCTACTTCCTCGGCAGCACGGTCGAACACACGCTGCAATGCGGCCCCACGCAGAGCCTGCTGGTGCAGACGGCACCCAGCCAGCGCGCGGACGCGGGCGCCAACGCGACCTTCGCGTTCGATCCGGGCCACGCGTGGATCATCGCGTCGCCATGACTGCTGCCCTGACGGCGGCGCCGCCTTTGTCCGCCCCATCCACGTCGCCGATGCGCGCTGCGACGACGCAGCGCCGGCCGCAGCCGCTGGGCCGCCGTGCCTTCTGGCTGATCGCACCTGCGCTGGTGCTGATCGGCGTGTTCCTGCTGTTGCCCTACCTCAACATCGTGAGCATGAGCCTGCGTCCGCCGGCCGTCGGTGCGCCCTACGGCGCGGGTTTCACGCTGGGCAACTACGCGACGGCATTGAGCGACGGCTACATCCTGGGCGTGCTGGCCGACACGCTGCTTCTGGGACTCACGACCGTACCGATCTGCCTTCTGCTGGGCTACCCG
>JAQGMP010000624.1 GCA_028292285.1 Variovorax sp.
AGCGCCAGCGTGCCGCCGATCTTGATGGGCGCGCCCGTCGGCGTCTGCGCCAGCGCCGCGCCGGGCGCCAGACCGGTGAGCCCGGGGACGCCAAGGGCCGCGAGGGCCGAAAGAAACGTGCGGCGATCGAATTGCATTGTCTTGTCTCCTGTCGTTTTATTCGTGTGGCGGTGCACCGGGTCTCGGCGTCTGTCTCTGTCTCTAGGTTTGCTCGTCGACCACCGTGTTCGACAGCAAGCCGACGCCTTCGATTTCGATTTCGCACACATCGCCCGCCCGCATCCACAGCGGCGGTTTGCGCGCCAGGCCCACGCCCGACGGCGTGCCGGCGATGATGACGTCGCCCGGGTTGAGCGCGAATGGTTCCGAGCACACCGACACCAGCGTTGCGACGTCGAAGATCATGTCGCGCGTGTTGGCGTCCTGCACCACCTTGCCGTTGAGCCGGGTCTGCAAATGCAGGCCGCGCGCGCCTTCGGGCAACTCGTCAGCGGTGACGAAGTCCGGACCCATCGAACCCGAACGGTCGAAGTTCTTGCCCATCATCCATTGCGCCGACTTGAACTGGTAGTCGCGCAGCGACCCGTCGTTGAAGATCGAATAGCCGGCGACATGCTTCAGCGCATCGGCCTTGTCGATGTAGCGCCCGCCCTTGCCGATGACCACGAGGAGCTCGCCTTCGTAGTCGAACTGCTCCGACACATGCGGCCGCACGATCGGCTCACCATGGCCGACCCACGAACTCGGAAAGCGATGGAACAAGACCGGATAGGTGGGCGGATCGAACTTGCTTTCGGCTGCGTGGTCGACGTAGTTCAGGCCGACCGCGATCGCCTTGGACGGCGCCCGGAACGGCGCGAGCAAACGAAGGCCGGCAGCCGGCCGCTTGCGGGTCGCGCGGCCGAGGGCTGCCCGCGCGGCATCCATGCCGGCGTCGCCCTGGGCCAGCAGTTCTTCGAGCGTGGCGGGCAAGCCATCGGCCGTGAGGTCGACGACATCGATGCCGACACGGACACCGATCGCGGGATTGGCATCCTCGGAAAGGAACGAAACGAAACGCATGGAATTTTTCTTTCAGCTGTTCAGGAGGGTGTGATCTCTTCCGCCGTCACTTCGGGTGCGTGCGGCGGCGTGGTTTCGTAGTTCTTGACGAAGTCTTCGGGCACGCGCGGGCCCCAGACATAGAACGAGTCTTCGAGCGGATGGTCGGCGCTGGGCCAGTCGAAGCCGTAGGGCACGAAGTCGATGTCGAACGAGTATTCGCAGTAGCTGCCCCACGGGTCGCGCACGTAATAGAAATAGTTCGAGCCGAGCACGTGGCGGCCCACGCCCCAGCCGCGCTCGTGGCCCGCGTGCAGCATTTGCTCCATGCCCATGCCGACCTGGTCGACACTGGCGACATCCCAACTGAGGTGATGCAGGCCGGGGCCATCGCTTTTGGCGAGTGCGAGCAAGTGGTGGTCGCTGCCGTGCACGCCGTGCATGAAGACAATCACGTCGCTGGAGCGATCGGTGACGCGCAGGCCCAAGGCCTGCTCATAGAAGGCCACGGCGCCAGTGACATCGCCCGAGAAAAACAAGGCATGCGACAAGCGTCGCGGCCGCACCTGCTGCACGCGTGCGCGGTTCGGCGCTGCGCCATGGCCCTGGGGCACCGCCGGGTCGCGCGATCCAGCGCTCTTTTGTGTCGGCGAGCTCTTGGCAGCCGGTTTGACTTGCACCGGAAAGCCTTCGGGATGCTGCAGCCAGACGCTCTTCGCCGGCTCTTGCGAGTCGCCTGAAAGGTGCGAGAGCGGGTGCGGCTCGCAGGTTTTCAGGCGCTGGCTCTCGGCGTGATGCGCGAGGGCTTCGAAGTCTTGCTCGAAGCAACCGAAGCTCAGGTACTGAAGCTTCTTCGGCTGGCCGCGCACCTCGTGCACCACGGCCCAGCAGTGCGGATGCCCGTCGGTGTAGAGCGCCAGCCTGCCGTCTGCCATTTGCGTCCGGAGGCCGAACGCGGCATAGAAGCGCTCGGCCTCCGCGAGGTCGGGCACGGTGAACACGATGCGATCGAGTGAATGAACGGCAGCCATGGTTGTCTCAGTACATTTGTTGGCTTATCATATATTTTTTGCTGCTCAATACACAAGCACATCGGCGTTCGGCTTTGCAGGGGTTTTCCCGCGATGGCGCGCCGCCGGGCCTCCTTATTTCGATCTTTTATGAGACTCGCCGCAAGCACCGATCCGGCCGGCAAGCCGCCGTTGATGAACAACCGGCTGGTGTACGAGCGCATGCACGCCGACATCCTGTCGGGCCGCCTGCTGCCGGGCGCCAAGCTGAACATCGCGGCATTGGCGCTGGAACTCGCGGTCAGCGCGGGCGCCGTGCGAGAGGCGCTCGCCATGCTCGAGGCCGACGCGCTGGTCGCGTCCGAGCCGCAGCGGGGTTACCGCGTGACCGCGGTGTCCGAAGAAGACCTGACCCAACTGGTGCGTGCGCGCGTCGAGATCGAGAAGCTGTGCCTCGCCGAAGCCATCCGGCACGGTGACCTCGACTGGGAAAGCGCGCTCGTCGCAGCCTTCCATCAATTGACCCGCCTGCACGAGCGCGATCAAAACGACCGCGAGCATCTGTCCACCGAGTGGACGCTGGCCCACGCCAATTTTCATCACGCGATGATCGCGGGCTGCCCGAACGTCTGGCTGCGCCGCATGCACACCCTGCTCTATCAGCAGAGCGAGCGCTACCGGCAACTGTCGGCACCGCTTGCTGTCGTCTCGCGCGATGTGCAGGGCGAGCACAAGACGCTGTTCGACGCGGTGCTGCGGCGCGATGCCGCCGGCGCGCAAAAGTTGATCGCGCGGCACCTCGAGAAGACAGCCACGCTGCTGCTCACGTCGCCGCTGCTCGGGTTGCTGGGATCACCGGGATCACCGGGGATGTCGACAAAAGGCAAGTAGCTTTGTTCCGCCGGAGACCCTGCGGAAAATCCGAAAGGTGGGTGGCATTTAATCGAATTTTCCGGAAGTGACAAAAAACCTAGAGTGGCTGCACAAGTTCACTCGACTCCACTTAATCCACTTCCGGAGCACTGCCACCATGCGCCTCACCACCAAAGGCCGCTTCGCCGTAGCCGCCATGATCGACATGGCAGAAAACGCGTCGGGCCGTCCCATCAACCTCGGCCTCCTC
>JAQGMP010000550.1 GCA_028292285.1 Variovorax sp.
GAGCACCGGGCTGAAGCCCAGGCCGCTCTCCTTGCGTGGGACGGCTTGGGGCATCCATCTGGACCTTGGATCAAGTGCAAGGGCTTTGGCATCGACCTGTTGAACCCGGAGTTTCGGTGAACGGCGCTGAACTATCGCAAGCAAGAGCGCGGCAATCCATTGTTGACTTTTAGGCCAACCCGTCTCTTTCGGCTGGTAGCGATGTGTGACGGTGACATTTGGATGCGACGTATTGGCTGGGCGCCTCCTCGTCAGGCCTCGGCCGGGCACAGGATCCGGTAGCAGCACTTCCAGCGTGACTGCGAGCTGTACAGCCGACATCCTGCCGGCGGAAACTGGACCGGCGGGCATGGTCCTACGGCCTAGGGGTCGCGGAGCAGATCAGTTCAGTCAACTCTTCGAGCGTTGGCCTGTCGCTGCGCAACAAGACTCTCCACGCAGGCCATGTTGCGGCCGTCAAGCCAACCACCAGCAAAAGCGTGGCTGCTGCGTTGGCTTTACATCTGGGTCGCCGTAGCCGCATCTACTCACCTGCCTTCCAACATCGTCGTCGGGTAACTTCGCTCTCGACGCCCCCATCTGTAGAGCAACCAACCGCCAATCAGCATTGCCGCGCCCCACGCGAGGAAGCCGAGGTCCCAGTAGATCCAGTCGACGCGTGGCGCCTTTTCATTGACGTGGTGGATGCCGAGGAGCTGGTGGTCCACCGTTCCTTCGACCAGATTGAATGCACCCCAGCCAAGGAGCAGGGAGCCCGATAACAATTTACCCGACCAGTAGAGGTGGGTCCGGTGAGCCGTGCGCCAGAAAAGGTAAAGCCCGACCACGACGAAGACATAGGTGGCGCTGTGAAAAACGCCGTCCCACAATGTGTTGAGTCGAAGATTTGCAACCGTGTTCGTGGGATACCAGTTGCTCAGCATGTGGTGCCATTGCAGAACCTGGTGAAGCACAATGCCGTCGAAGAAACCGCCGAGCCCGAGTCCGAAGAGGATGCCAGAAGCTGTCGGGAAAGCGCTGTCGTTGCTTGAGGCTTGCAGATTTTTCATCGGAATGTCGCAGTGGGTCCGCGCCAGGGCTGGCAACTATCGTTCGGCTGGCGTGGAGCTTAGCGACACAGCGGACCGCGGACAGTTAATGAGGTGGCTGGTCTGGCGGCAACGACATGCCGGCCGCTTCTTTTCAACGCGATGCAATTTCTTGCTCCGAGCCCGAAACCGGTGCTCGGCCACCCAGCGGTAGCGTCGCGGTGACCCGAGAGGCAACATTCGTCGCGGCAACGTCGACGCGCTTTTGACAAAGCGCCGGTCGCGCCGGGACTTCGGGCCAAGAACCAGACCGGCGCGGGCGATGGCGTTGCAGACGGAACACCAATGCCATGGCTGGAACACCGCTGCGATAGCTTCATTCCGGGACGCGACTTCGTGCATGCTGCATTGCCCGCCTCCCAGGCAATGGCGCACAAAGGCAACTTACTCGTCCGTTTGTAGGCTTCCACCCTCGGGATGCGTCAGCGTGCATGACGGACCAGTCGCGTTGCACGGTTCCGAACATGGCTCGCCAGCCGCGCCAGCCACTCACAAGGTTTCAATCCTGAAGGTGGTGGCGCGCCGCTCGACCTGGAACGGCACCGTGGCTGGCGCAAACAAGGAAGCACGGAGATGGTCGAGCGGGAGCCGATACGGCATGGTGCTCCGAGCGCCATCTCTCGAATGGCCAACGCGCGGGCAATGACGCACCAGTCGCGCGCCGTGTCCGTCGCGCATGCGAGCTCGATTCGGACGTGTGTCGAACAATACTGCTCACGCTGCTGAACAGGGCATGACGTCTGCCGTGGCTGATAAGCGCATGGCGAGGGTTCAGGTATTGATTCGGATGGCAATCGGAAGGCTTTCTCGCCGGTGCGCTCGGCTTGGCGCCTGGGTGACCTAGGCCCGCCGTCGCAACGACTTTGGCGAACGCAATGTCATCGGAGTTTTTGGCGGGGCGCGATCAAACGAAAGCTGTCGGCTTGCATTCCGCGGGCGCGACCGCGAACTCGTCCGACGCCAATGTTCTTTAACGCTGACAGTCCCACGTATTCCGGGTGGACTAAAACCCATGCGTGAATTCAAGGAGTCGTTCCAATGCCTGAGCCTTACCTCGCAACGTCGCTCTCCGAAAAGGAGCTTGCCGAAATGCATCGGCTGATGACCGAGGAGGTCAGAGACGTCGCCGTGTTCTTCATGGACACGGACGGCTTCATCACGTCCTGGAACCGGGGCGCCGAAGAGATGAAGGGCTATACGGCCGACGAGGCGATTGGGCAACATCTCAGACTTCTGTACACCGATGAGGACAAGGAACGTCAATGGGCCGAGCACAACCTTCGCAAGGCCAGGGAAGACGGCTTCTATCGAGAAGAAACCTGGCGCATGAAAAAGGATGGGAGCCTTTTTTGGGCTCGAGTAGCCCTGACTGCATTGTTCGACCACCAGCGCAAGCACATCGGTTACTCGAAGATCACGGTCGATCTGACGGGTCACAAGATGCTGGAGCGTTGCGTCGCCGAGCGCGAGGAGACCCGGCGCGTCCTCAAGGCGGCGAACGCCGGCATGTGGAACTGGCACCCCGACAAGAAGTCCATGGCGGTCTGCGCGAATTTTCTCCACCTGCTTGGCTATCCGGAGGTCGACGACACCATGAGCTTTGACGAGTGGATGGAGTTCATCGATCCGGAAGACCGTTCCGGCTTCGTTGAACGGTTCGAGCGCGCGCAGCGCGAAGCACCTGCTGCACCCTTCGTGGCGGACATCCGCATGTGCCACAAAGATGGCAAATGCCGCTGGTTCTATGTACATGCCGACTGGCATGGGGAAGGCGAGGGGGATGCCCATGTGCTGAGCGGCGTGATCGTCGACATCGACGATCTCAAGACCACGGGCGTGCAATTGCTCGCCGCCATCGAGAAGCTGAAGCAGGAGGATGCGCGAAAGGACGAGTTCCTCGCCATGCTTGCTCACGAGCTGCGCAACCCGCTCGCACCAATTCGCGCGGCCGCCGAGGTGTTGCGGCTGGCCCGGCACGACGAGTCGCGCGTCAAGAAGACCAGCGAGGTCATCGCGCGGCAGGTCAGTCATATGACCAGCCTCATCGACGATTTGCTCGACGTGTCGCGCGTGACTCGCGGGCTCGTCAAGCTGGACCGTGGACGGGTCGATTTTCGGCATGTCCTGAACGATGCGATCGAGCAGGTCAATCCGATGATCCGTGCACGCCGTCACCGGCTCACGCTGGACCTCTCGCCCGACGTCGCCATTGTGGAGGGCGATGAGAAGCGGCTGGTCCAGATGGTGTCGAACCTGCTGCACAACGCGGCTAAGTTCACCCCCGACGGGGGCCACATCGTGCTCACGACGGACGTGCGGGCGCAACAAATCATCGTACGGGTCGCCGACAACGGAGTAGGGATGTCGGCAGAGCTCGTCGAGCATGCGTTTGAACTCTTTGTTCAGGCCAAACGCACGCCCGACCGTGCCACCGGTGGACTCGGGCTCGGGCTCGCTTTGGTGAAGAGTCTGGCCGAGTTGCATGGCGGCCACGTCGATTGCGAGAGCGGTGGACTTGGACAGGGCACGACGTTCACGGTCTGCCTGCCGTTGGCGACCCAGGCGGTCCCGACGGCTGTGACCCCGGAGGCCGCCACACCCGAAGTGCCCGCTGACCAGCAGCCGAATGAACACAGTGGCCGCGCCAAGGCGCTGCGCTTGCTGGTAGTGGATGACAACGTCGACGCGGCCCAGATGCTCGGCCTGTATCTGGAGGAGTTGGGCTATCGCGTGGCGATTGAATATGGCGCCGTGAAGGCGCTTGAGCGCGCCCGTAGCGAGCGGCCCGACGTCTGTCTGCTGGACATCGGCCTGCCGGAGATGGATGGCACCGAGTTGGCACGGCGCATCAGAGCGCAGCCCGAGACGGCAAACGCGGTGCTCGTAGCGGTCACCGGCTACGGCCAGGAGAGTGACCGGCAAATGGTCCTATCCGCGGGGTTCAGCCATCATCTTGTGAAGCCGGTGGACGCGAGCAAGCTGGTCGCGCTACTCGAGACGCTTTGAATAGTCGCGGTAGGAGCCCCAGTCGCGGCGGGAAGACGATTCCGGCGGAATCGTTGCGTCGGCAGCCAACTGGTTGTACAAAGGTCTTGCTGCCCTCGCGCCTGACAGTCAGGCACCGGTCTCGCGGGGTCGGCCGATACGAGTTTCAAATTCGCTCTGGCGGTGGTGTGGCGATGGTCCGAACGTGACCAGTGCTGCTTGCCCGGGGAACGAAATGCATCATGCGCGCACAAGCCATCCGCCCGGCGTTCCAGCGCGCGGGATCGCCCAGATGCTCGGCGTTGGCAGACGCGGGCGAGGCTGAGTTCCCGCAATCGTGTCCGCCGGACTTCTTGCGCGGCACGTTTCCGTTCATGGCCCGGCTGGGCAAACCGGATGCCGCTGCCGGTCATGCGTCGGGGCGAGGAACACTTCGCCGCCGACAGGGTGCTGGGCCACCGGCCGACATCGCTCGCGGCGAAGGGGCATCAAATGGCGCCATGATGGGGAGGGCGCCGCGGGAAGGGCGCCACTGCCCCGCGCATCAAATAACCGGAGGACATGATGGGACACGCCCTGTTCGTCGAGGACGACGGCGACGCTTCTATGATGCTTGCCAGCCTGGTGGTGCGTGAGGGCCACACCGTCGCCTGCGCGGCAACCCTGCGCGACGCGCGACGGCTTCTCCTGATGCAGCCGCCCGACCTGCTGCTGCTGGATCTTT
>JAQGMP010000589.1 GCA_028292285.1 Variovorax sp.
ACAAAGAAGTGAGCACCAAGGAAAACGCGGCCGTGAGCCAACTGCTCGCACTGCTGGAGGCGCGTTACGCACTTCGTGTTCTTTGGGCCTTGCGCGATGGCCATGCGCAAACCTTTCGGCTGCTGCAGGACAGCGTCGGCGGCATCACTCCCAACACACTGAACACCCGGATCAAGGAACTGCGCGAAGCCGGCATCGTGAGCCACGGGAGCGAGGGCTATAGCCTCACGCTCAGCGGGCAAGACCTGCTGAAGCGGCTGTCGGATCTGCAGGCCTTCGCCGGCAAGTGGCAGCTCACGCAGATCAAGAAGGTGCCGGTGGCGCCGCCGGCCATCGTCAAGTAGCCATTCAGGGCATCGGGCAGGCGGCGGTCGCTTCGCTAAACTCGCCGGCTGCCTCTCCCTTTCTCTTAACCCGATCATCCTGATCGACCCCCATTCAACCGTTTCAAGGAGCCACCATGCCCACCACTCCCTCCGGCCTGCAGTACGAAGACACCACCGTCGGCGAAGGCGCCGAAGCCAAGGCCGGCCAGCACGTGCATGTGCACTACACCGGCTGGCTCTTCAACGACGGCGTGCAAGGCGCCAAGTTCGATTCGAGCCGCGACCGCAACGACGCCTTCGCGTTTTCGCTCGGCGCCGGCCAGGTCATCAAGGGCTGGGACGAAGGCGTCGCCGGCATGAAGATCGGCGGCAAGCGCACGCTCGTCATTCCGGCCGCACTCGGCTATGGCGCTCGCGGCGCGGGCGGCGTGATCCCGCCGAACGCCACGCTGAAGTTCGACGTCGAGCTGCTCGACGCGCATTGATCCGGCACTGGCCCGCGAGTCGGGCCGTTTTTCCTTGCACGCGGCCTCTTCGGCCGCATTTTTTCGCTTGAAAAACCCTTCGCCGAGCCCCAGATGGCTGGCAATCGTTTGTTTTTTGGCCTCGCGCCCTCTCATCACATGTCCGATCCACAACAATCCGACCCGAATTCGCAAATGCTGCAAGGCGATCCGAGCCCCGAAGAGCGCGAAGCCGCGCAATTCGCCGACGAGGCCGACGCCCAGGGCGCACTGGCTGCGGCGCAGGCCGAGCTCGCCGCGCTCCAGGCGAAAAACGTCGAACTCTCAGATCAATATCTTCGTGCCCAGGCCGATGTGCAGAACGCACGCCGGCGCGCCGACGAAGAAATCACCAAGGCCCGCAAGTTCGCCGTCGAGGCTTTCGCCGAGAGCCTGCTGCCGGTGACCGACAGCCTCGAAGCCGGACTGGCGATCAAGGACGTTACGCCAGAGCAGATCCGCGAAGGTGCCGAAGCCACGCTGCGGCAGCTGAAGAGCGCGCTCGAACGCAACAAGGTGATCGAGGTCGCGCCGCCCGCGGGCACCAAATTCGATCCGCACCAGCACCAGGCCATTTCGGTGGTGCCGGCCGATCAGGAACCGAACACGGTCGTGAGCGTCCTGCAAAAGGGCTACACCATCAACGACCGCGTGCTGCGCCCGGCGCTGGTCACGGTCACCGCGCCGAAGTAATCCACAGGAAACCCCCGCTTCGTATCTTGAATCGCGGCTGGTTATCCACAAGTTCACAACACCCCATTTTTCAGAACTCAGGAGCAAATTCAACATGGCCAAAATCATCGGCATCGACCTCGGCACCACCAACTCGTGCGTGTCGATCATGGAAGGCAACACCACGCGCGTGATCGAGAACTCGGAAGGTGCCCGCACCACGCCGTCGATCGTCGCGTATCAGGAAGACGGTGAAGTGCTGGTCGGTGCCTCGGCCAAGCGCCAGGCCGTGACGAACCCGCGGAACACGCTGTATGCGATCAAGCGTTTGATCGGCCGCAAGTTCGAAGAAAAGGAAGTGCAGAAGGACATCAACCTGATGCCCTACAGCATCGTCAAGGCCGACAACGGCGACGCCTGGGTCGAAGTGCGCGGCAAGAAGATGGCACCGCAGCAAGTCAGCGCCGACATCCTGCGCAAGATGAAGAAGACGGCCGAAGACTATCTCGGCGAAACCATCACCGAAGCCGTCATCACGGTGCCGGCGTACTTCAACGACGCACAGCGCCAAGCCACCAAGGATGCCGGCCGCATCGCCGGTCTGGACGTCAAGCGCATCATCAACGAGCCGACGGCAGCCGCATTGGCCTTCGGCCTCGACAAGCAGGAAAAGGGCGACCGCAAGATCGCCGTGTATGACTTGGGCGGCGGCACCTTCGACGTGTCGATCATCGAAATCGCCGATGTCGATGGCGAAAAGCAGTTCGAAGTTCTGTCGACCAACGGCGACACCTTCCTCGGCGGCGAAGACTTCGACCAGCGCATCATCGACTACGTCATTGCCGAGTTCAAAATGGAACAAGGCGTCGATCTGGGCAAAGACGTGCTCGCACTCCAGCGCCTGAAAGAAGCCGCTGAAAAAGCCAAGATCGAACTGTCGAACGGCGCGCAGACCGACATCAACCTGCCCTACGTGACGGCCGATGCATCGGGTCCGAAGCACCTGAACATCAAGCTCAGCCGCGCCAAGCTCGAGAGCCTGGTCGACGAACTGATCGAACGCACCATCGCGCCGTGCCGCCTTGCCATCAAGGACGCCGGCATCAGCGTGGGCGACATCAACGACGTCATCCTGGTCGGCGGCATGACCCGCATGCCCAAGGTGCAGGAGAAGGTCAAGGAGTTCTTCGGCAAGGAGCCGCGCAAGGACGTGAACCCCGATGAAGCCGTGGCCGTCGGTGCCGCCATCCAGGGCCAGGTGCTTTCCGGCGACCGCAAGGACGTGCTGTTGCTCGACGTGACCCCGCTGTCGCTCGGCATCGAAACCATGGGCGGCGTCATGACCAAGATGATCGTGAAGAACACGACCATCCCGACCAAGTTCGCGCAGACCTTCTCGACCGCCGAAGACAACCAGCCGGCCGTGACGATCAAGGTGTTCCAGGGCGAACGCGAGATCGCTTCGGGCAACAAGGCGCTGGGCGAGTTCAACCTCGAAGGCAT
>JAQGMP010000623.1 GCA_028292285.1 Variovorax sp.
CTCTGCATCATTTGCGACAAGGCATGCACCTTGACCGGCGCATCCAGTTGCAGCTCCGAGAAAGCCGACTGCTCGACGACTTTTCCATCACCGTCCAGCGTCTGCAACTTGACGACCAGGCCGGACCGGTGTTCGCTCCAGATCCGATAGCCGAAGCGCAGGCTGTCGCGCGGCTCCAGGCCGACGACGTCGGCGTCGAAACCCGCCACCCTGTCGTGTCCCAGCATGCGAACGCCGTAGAAGTCGGCGACCGAGGAATCCGGCGTGCCCAGCAAGTTGGGAAACAGCTCCAGATTTTCGCGCTTCTCGCTCTTCACGACTTTGGTGTCGGGAAGGAAAGTCATCACGTGATCGTTGCGCCGGAATGTCGAACGGGCGGGACCGGTCAGTGCCTCGACGCGTTCCAGCTGAACGTCGCCTTCGCACACATGCCAGATGCGCGCGCTCGAAAGATTGCCCGCTGACGCCGACACCACGAAAGTGCCTACATAGCTACGTTGCCGCGATGCGGCGTGCATGCGCTGCAGCCATTCGACGACGCCGAAGCTCGCAAGGTTCGGCGCGTCGCCGAGGGGCGCATTCGCCGCCGACTTTGCCGCCGCAGGCTCGCTGCGCAGTTGCGCCACCGCGAACTGCGCAATGCACAGCGCTGCCAGGACGACGGCCAGCCTGCGTGCGGGAACCGGTATCGAAACGTTCATCGTGTTGATCGACGTCCGGCCTCAGCGCGAAGGCGCTTCAAACGTTGCATTGCGCAAGAAGCCCGAAGGCATTTGCGACGCGCCGCCGGCTTGGCGATGTGCTTCGAGCAACTCGTCCAACCGGGGATCGCGCAGCATCACTTGAGGATTGCCATTGCCGACCATGACGCGTGTCGCAGCCAGTGGCGCCGGGCCGGCCATCGCCGCCACGGTGGTCGGGCTGGCGCTGCTCGTTCCATTTGCAGCGAGGTTGACGGTGCGCGCGGCGCCATCGGCGCTGGCAAGGGCCACCGCCGGGCTGGACTGGCTTTGCTGCTGCGCCAGTTGCGAACCGGCCGGAGCGCTGCTCGTTCCGACCCAGTTCCAGCCGATGGCAGCGGCCGCAGCCAGGGATGCGGCACCTGCCACCAGCTTCCAGCGAAACACGGGTTCGTTGGCGGCTTCGATCCGGCTTGGCCGCTGCACCGGCGTCGGCAGCGCGAGCGACGGCGCCTCGACCGGCTTCGTCAGCACGACCGGGGCTTGGGACAGCCGCTGCTGGAAGCGGGCAAGAAACATCGTGCTGTCGCTGCACGGCGCGTGCGCCCCGGCGCGCAGGACATCGCCAACCAGGTGATAGCTCTGCCATGTCGCGCGCAAATCATCTTCGACGGCGAGTCGGGCCACCACGGAGACGAACTCATCGCCGCGCAACTGTCCGTCGGCAAGGGCGGAAATTTGCTCAAGAACTGTTTTTGACTGATTCATTTCGTTCACCTGCTTACCAACGCTTGCCGGACTGGTTGTCCAGCATCGGTTTGACCCGGGCCGATATGGCCTCTCGCGCGCGAAAAATCCGCGAGCGCACCGTGCCGATCGGGCAATTCATGACCTCGGCAATTTCTTCGTAGCTCATGCCCTCGATTTCGCGCAGCGTGACTGCCTGACGCAGTTCGGCAGGCAATGCTTCCATCGCGGCCTCGACAGCTCGGGCAATTTCGGCCGCCGCCAGGACGGTTTCTGGGGTCTCGTCGCTGATTGGTTCGTTTCCGGGCCGGTAAGTTTCATCGTCGTCGTCGGAACCGGGACGCAGGGCACTTTCCGAGATGGTCGGATCGCGCTTCATGTCGACCAGCGCTTTCTTGGCGGTGTTGACGGCGATCCGATAAAGCCAGGTATAAAACTGGGCGTCGCCCCGGAACTGATGCAGCGCGCGGTAGGCGCGAATGAAGGTTTCCTGCGCGATGTCTTCCACCAGGTCGACGTCGCGCACCATGCGGCCGATCAGTCGTTCGATGCGCCGCTGGTATTTGATGACCAGCAATTCGAAAGCTTTCTGGTCGCCCGCGACGGTGCGCTGGACCAGTTGAAAGTCGACCTCGCCGGGTTTGGGCACATCGATCGCGTCGCCGGCGTCGTCCTCCGGCGCGACAGCATCGGGAAGAACGGGCGAAGCAGGCGGAACGGGCGGTTGGGCTTCGCTCATGGCGCGGCAACCGCCGTGCTGGCGGGCAGGACCCGCGAATAGACCGCACGGCGAAGATCTTGCCAACGTCCGGGGTGGCTGCGGCGTTCGAGCCAGAGCCAGCGCGGACGCTGTGCAGGCTCATCGAGTCGCACCAGCATAAGAAATTGCAAATCCAGCAACACCGCTATCCTCGCCACCTTGCGCGGCGCCCCTCCGGAGAGCGACCAGTCCTGGCCATCGAAAACAAGATCGGCGACCAGCGTGGGCCCGAGCGTTCGCCGCGCAGCCATCGCGGTCAGAACGACGCTCGTCATCAGAAGCGCCTGTCGCCAACCCAGGCGATCGACCTGAAAAAGCGCAGCGCCCGCACAGCAGGCGCCAGCGGCCCAGAGGCTGCCCAAGAGCAGCGCCGCGTCGCGCGAGCGCCCCACCGGATAACTCACCGAGGGGGCGCTGTGCATGCGAAGGCGGTGCTCAAGCGCGCTTGAACACCAGCGTGCCGTTGGTGCCGCCGAAGCCGAAGTTGTTTTTGACGGCCACGTCGATCTTCATGTCCCGCGCTTCGTTGGCGCAGTAGTCCAGATCGCACTCCGGATCCTGATTGAAGATGTTGATGGTCGGCGGGCTCTTTTGGTGGTGCAGCGCGAGCACCGTAAAGACGGATTCGATGCCTCCGGCGCCGCCCAGCAAATGGCCCGTCATCGACTTGGTCGAGTTCACAACCAGCTTTTTTGCGTGCGCGCCGAATGCGTTCTTGATGGCGTTGGTTTCGTTGACGTCGCCGATTTGTGTCGACGTGCCGTGCGCGTTCAGGTACTGCACCTCATCGGCATTCACGCCGGCGTTGGCCAGTGCCATGGCCATCGAGCGGCGCGGACCGTCGACGCTGGGCGCGGTCATGTGATACGCATCGGCGCTCATGCCGAAGCCTGAGACCTCCGCATAAATCTTGGCGCCGCGCGCCTTGGCGTGCTCGTACTCTTCGAGCACCACCACGCCAGCGCCTTCGCCCAATACGAAACCGTCACGGTCCTTGTCCCAGGGGCGCGACGCCGTTTTCGGATCTTCGTTGCGGGTCGAAAGCGCGCGTGCGGCCGCGAAGCCGCCGATGCCGAGCGGAGACACCGTCGCCTCGGAGCCGCCGGCCACCATGACATCGGCGTCGCCGTACTCGATCATCCGGGCCGACAAGCCGATCGCGTGAAGGCCCGTGGTGCAAGCCGTGACGACCGCGATATTCGGACCCTGAAAGCCGTACTTGATCGACACGTGACCCGAGATCATGTTGATGATCGACGCCGGCACGAAGAAAGGCGAAACGCGGCGCGGGCCACGGTTGACCAGTTCAGCGTGCGTCGCCTCGATCATCGGCAAGCCACCGATGCCCGAGCCGATGTTGCATCCGATGCGCGTGGCTTCTTCCGGCTCGAGTGCATTGCCGGTTTTGAGGCCGCTGTCTTGCACCGCCTGCATGGCTGCCGCCATGCCCAGGTGAATGAAGCGGTCCATGTGACGCGCTTCTTTTTCGGAGATGTACGTCGTGATGTCGAAGCCCTTCACTTCGCCTGCAAATTTGCAGGCAAAGGGGCTGGCGTCGAACGATTTAATGGTGTCGATGCCCGAATTGCCGGCCAACAGGTTGGTCCAGGATTCGGCCACCGTATTTCCGACAGGAGCGATGCAACCGAGTCCGGTCACGACGACGCGGCGTTTGGTCATGCCGGCAAACCTTTCTGGGAGCGTTGGGCCGGGCCAAATGCCCTTGGCCCAACCGGCCGATCAGGCCTTTTGATTCTTGGAAGCGTAGTCGACGGCGTTTTGAACCGTCGTGATTTTTTCTGCGTCTTCGTCAGGGATCTCGATGCCGAATTCGTCTTCGAGTGCCATCACGAGTTCGACCGTGTCGAGCGAGTCAGCGCCGAGGTCGGCAACGAAAGATTTTTCGTTGGTGACCTGGGACTCTTCCACGCCGAGTTGTTCGGCAATGATTTTTTTGACACGTGCTTCGATATCGCTCATTTGGTTCCCTCTGGGGGTTGTAAGTAATCGGTGGATTTTAGCCGGGCGGATTGTGGCATTTGCCGCATCGCCCTGACAGGGAAAGATTGCGCCGGACGGCTACATGTGCATGCCGCCGTTGACGTGCAGTTCTTGCCCCGTCACATAGGAGGCCTGAGGCGATGCGAGGTAAGCGACCGCGTGAGCGATGTCTGCCGGCTTGCCCAGATGCCCCAATGGAATTTGCATCAGCAAGGCCTGCTGTTGCGCTGGCGGCAAGCCGGCGGTCATGTCCGTTTCGATGAAGCCGGGCGCAACGCAGTTGACGGTGATGTTGCGGCTGCCGAGCTCGCGCGCCAATGCGCGCGTCATGCCCGCCACGCCGGCTTTGGCGGCAGCGTAGTTGGCCTGGCCTGCATTGCCCGACGCACCCACCACGCTGGTGATGCTGATGATGCGGCCGTAGCGCTGCTTCATCATCGGACGAATGACCGCGCGCGAAAGCCGAAACACCGCTTTCAGGTTGGTGTCGAGCACGGCGTCCCAGTCGTCGTCTTTCATGCGCATCGCGAGGTTGTCTCGCGTGACGCCGGCGTTGTTCACCAACACGTGGATGGCGCCATGCGCCTTCACGATTTCGTCGATCAGCGCCTCGACCGACGGGGCGTCGTTGACGTCGAGCGAACGTCCGCGGCCATCGAAGGCGCTCAACGTCGAAGTGATTTTGGCCGCGCCGTCGTCGGTGGTGGCGGTGCCGATGACGTTCAAGCCGCGCTGCGCGAGTTCGAGCGCGATGGCC
>JAQGMP010000015.1 GCA_028292285.1 Variovorax sp.
CGCCGCCATCGACACGCAGTTCCGCCACCGGTTGGCCGCCGGCGGCGACCGCATCGCGGCTCATCGCCTGCAGCAGTGCGGCGCTCTGGTACGCGATGCTTTCCAGCGCGGCGCGCGCGATGTGCGCGACGGTCGTGCCACGCGTCAAGCCGGTGATCGTGCCGCGTGCATCGGCGTCCCAATACGGCGCGCCGAGCCCGGTAAACGCCGGCACCATCATCACGCCGCCCGCGTCGGGCACGCTCTCGGCCAGCGACTGCACTTCGGCACTGCCCTTGATCGCCTTCAGGCCATCGCGCAGCCACTGTACGACGGCGCCCCCGACGAACACGCTGCCTTCCATCGCATAGCGGGGCGTGGCGTCGATCTGCGCGGCGCTGGTCACGAGCAGTCCGTTTTGCGATGGCCGGAATGCTTCGCCGGTGTGCATCAGCAAAAAGCAGCCGGTGCCATACGTGTTCTTGGCCATGCCGGCATCGAAGCACGCCTGGCCGAAGAGGGCGCTCTGCTGGTCGCCCGCAACGCCGCCGATGGGCAACGATTTGCCCAGCAAGCCGGCGTCGATGTCGGCGAAGTGCGAACTCGATGGCTGCACCGTGGGCATCAGCGATGCGGGAATATCGAGCGCACGCAGCAGGTCGGCATCCCACCGGTTGTCGTGCACGTTGAAGAGCATCGTGCGCGACGCGTTGCTGACGTCGGTGACGTGCACCTTGCCTCCGGTGAGCTGCCACATGAGCCAGCTGTCGACGGTGCCGAAGGCCAGCTCACCGCGCTCGGCCGCAGCACGCGCGCCGGGCACGTTGTCGAGCAGCCAGCGCAGCTTGGTGCCCGAGAAGTACGCGTCGATCACCAGGCCGGTCTTGTCGCGGATCGTGTCGGCCATGCCGTCGCTGCGCAGCTGCGCGCACATCGGCTCGGCGCGCCGGTCTTGCCAGACGATGGCGTGGTGCACCGGCTCGCCGGTCTTGCGGTTCCACAACACCGTGGTCTCGCGCTGGTTGGTGATCCCGATGGCGTGGATGTCACTGGCGTCCAGCTTCGCCTTTTTGAGCACGTCGCGGGCGGTGGCCAGCTGGCTGCGCCAGATTTCGCGCGGATCGTGCTCGACCCAGCCGGGCTGCGGGTAGATCTGCGTCAGCTCCTGCTGTGCCAGCGCTACGATGCGGCCCTCGCGATCGAACACGATGCTGCGGGAGCTGGAAGTGCCCTGGTCGAGGGCCAGCAGGTAAGTCGCGGATGTCGTGGCAGAAGAAGTCATGTCGGACCTTCAGTGGGCGCGAGCGATCTTGCAGCGCACCTGCGCGCGCTCGAGCAAGGCGGGGAAGGGCGGCGGTGGATCGGCGTCGGTGAACAGGCAATCGATCTGCGAGAGCGTGCCGAGTTCGATCATCGCAGGCCGGTTGAACTTGCTGGCATCGGCCGCGAGCCAGACCTCGCGCGCCTGCGCAATGATGGTCTGCGCGACCTTCACCTCACGCAGGTCGAAGTCGCGCAGCGAGCCATCGGATTCGATGCTCGACACCCCGATCAACGCGATGTCGACCTTGAACTGCCGGATGAAGTCGATGGTGGCCTCGCCCACGATCGCACGGTCGCGCGGCCGCACCGAACCACCGGCCACGATCACCTCGCACGCCGGGTTGCCGCTCAGGATCGTCGCCACGTTGAGGTTGTTGGTGATCACGCGCAGGCCGCTATGGCGCAGCAGCTGTTGCGCGATGGCTTCGGTCGTGGTGCCGATGTTGAGGATCAGCGAACAATCGTTCGGCACCTGCTCGGCGACGGCGCGCGCGATGCGTGCCTTGCCTTCGGCATTGAGCGATGCGCGCTGCGAATAGCCGATGTTCTCGGTGGTCGAACTGGGCACGCGAACGCCGCCATGAAAGCGCGTGAGCAGGCTTTCGTCAGCCAGCCGCTGCACATCGCGCCGCACCGTTTGCAGGGTGACGCCGAGCAGCTCGGCGAGTTGCTCGACCGTGATCGTGCCCCGGGCGCGCACGGTGTCGAGCAGTTTGATCTGGCGCGGATTGGAGTTCACTTCGGGACGCATTGAAGCACGGGGTCAGTCACTTTAGAACGAAAGGAAACGAAACCAGTAAGGGAAAACTCCGAGCAAAATCGCGCCTTAAGGAACCAAAATGAAAAAGATTCGAAAGCATATTGAAAGCACTTTGCTTCCACCGAGCACACCTGCCGTGAGCGATCTTTCCTCATCCTCGCCCCAACCAGTGACCGAATGCGACGTACTCGTGGTCGGCGGCGGCATCAACGGCTGTGGCATTGCGCGAGACCTGGCCGGTCGCGGCTGGCGCGTCGTGCTGTGCGAAAAGGACGATCTGGCGGCGCACACCTCGTCGTCGTCCACCAAGCTGATTCACGGCGGTTTGCGCTACCTCGAGTACTACGAATTTTCGCTGGTGCGCAAGGCCTTGCAGGAGCGCGAAGTGCTGCTCAAGAGCGCGCCGCACATCATGTGGCCGCTGCGCTTTGTCATGCCGCACGACCCCTCCATGCGGCCGGCCTGGATGATCCGCATCGGCTTGTTCATGTACGACCATCTGGCAAAGCGCGAGGTGTTGCCGGCATCGCGCAGCGTCGATTTGCGCACGCACGCGGCCGGTGCGCCGCTCAAGAAGTCGTACCGGCGCGGTTTCGTCTATTCGGATGGCTGGGTCGACGACGCACGCCTCGTGGTGCTGAATGCGATCGATGCGCGCAGCAAGGGCGCCGAGGTGCTTACGCGCACCCGCTGCGTCAGTGCGCAGCGTGGCGCCGACCATTGGCTCGCGACGCTCGAAAGCTCAGGAGACGTGCAAGGCCAGCGCACCGTACGCGCCCGCGCAGTGGTCAACGCGGCAGGCCCCTGGGCCGAAGCCTTCTTGCGCGGCGTCGCCCATTCGGCGAAGGGCGAGTCGCTCGCCACCAAGAGCCTGCGCCTGGTCAAGGGCAGCCACATCGTGGTCAGGCGACTGTTCGAACACGATCACGCGTACATCTTCCAGAACCCCGACAAGCGCATCATTTTTGCCATCCCGTACCAGCACGATTTCACGCTGATCGGCACCACCGACATCGAGCTCGACGGCGACGACCCGGGTGCCGCGAAGATCGGTGCCGACGAAATTTCCTATCTGTGCGAGCAGGCCAGTCGCTACTTCGAAAAGCCCATCGTGCCTGCCGACGTGGTGTGGACCTATTCGGGTGTGCGGCCGCTGCTCGATGATGCCTCGGGCGATCCGTCGGCCGTGACGCGCGACTACATGCTCGAAGCCAACACCGAGGCCGCACCGATGCTTTCGGTGTGGGGCGGCAAGATCACCACGTTCCGCAAGCTCGCCGAAGACGCTGCCGACGAGGTCGGCAAGATGCTCGGCGACACGCGCGCTGCCTGGTCCGACGGCGCGTTCATGCCGGGCGGCGATCTGTCCGCATTCATCGGGGCGGCAGTGCGGCCCGATGACGATTTCGGGCGCTTCGTGGCATCGCTGCAAAAGCGCTGCGCCTGGCTGCCGCCCGAGCTCTTGCGGCGACTCTGCCGTGCGTACGGAGCGCGGGTCGAGATCTTGCTCGGCGACGCCAAGAGTATCGAAGACCTGGGGCCCGAAGTCGCGCCCGGGCTGTACGAGCGCGAGCTGCGCTACCTGCAGCAGCAGGAGTGGGCGTGCACGGCAGACGATGTGCTGTGGCGCCGCTCCAAACTCGGCTTGCACTACACACCCGGCGAACGCGCACAAGTCGCGGCCTGGTTCGGCGCACAGGAAAAAATGACGGAGACAACCCAATGCAACTCAGCCTCGAGCGGGTTACCAAGCGGGTAGGCGCGCAGACCTGGCTCTACGAGCAGGGCATTGCGCCGCGCAGCGGTGCGGTGACCGTGCTGCTCGGCGCCACGCAGGCCGGCAAGACCAGCCTGATGCGCCTCATGGCGGGCCTCGACACACCGAGCGCAGGCAAGGTGCTGGTCGACGGCCAGGACGTGACCGGCATGCCGGTGCGTCAGCGCAACGTCGCGATGGTCTACCAGCAGTTCATCAACTACCCGTCGCTCACGGTGGCCGCCAACATCGCGTCGCCGCTCAAGCTGCGCGGCGAAAAAAACATCGACGCCAAAGTACGGGCGCTGGCCGACAAGCTTCACATCGGCATGTTCCTCGACCGCCTGCCGGCCGAGTTGTCGGGCGGCCAGCAGCAGCGGGTCGCGCTGGCGCGCGCGCTGGCCAAGAACGCGCCGCTGATGTTGCTCGACGAGCCGCTGGTCAATCTCGACTACAAGTTGCGCGAAGGCCTGCGCGAAGAGCTGACGCAGTTGTTCGCGAGCGGCGATTCGACCGTCATCTACGCCACGACCGAACCCGGCGAGGCGCTGCTGCTCGGCGGCTACACGGCGGTGATGGACGCCGGCGAGCTGCTGCAATATGGCCCGACCGCCGAGGTGTTCCACGCGCCGCAATCGCTGCGCGTGGCGCGCGCTTTCAGCGATCCGCCGATGAACCTGCTGGCCGGCACGGCCACGGACGGCGGCGTCCGGCTGACGTCGGGGCCAATGTTGCGCGTCGCCTTGCCAGCCGGCGTCACCGATGCGGTCACGGTCGGGCTGCGCTCCAGTGCGCTCAACGTCGGTGCGGGTGAGGGCGACATCGCATTGCCCGGAAAGGTCGAGCTGGCCGAGATCTCGGGTTCCGACACTTTCGTCCATGTCGACACGCCGCTCGGCGAGCTGGTGGCGCAACTGACGGGCGTCCACCGCTTCGAACTGGGCACATCGGTCACGCTGTATTTCAGCGCGGCGCATGCGTACGTTTTCGATGCAGCCGGCCAGCTGGCGGTGGCGCCCGCATGGCGCAAGGGAAGCTGACATGGCACGCATCGACCTCGATCTGGCGCATGCCTACCGTGCCGACCCGACGCAAGACAGCGACTACGCGTTGCTGCCGCTCAGGATGAGTTTCAGGGACGGCGGCGCCTACGCCTTGCTCGGCCCGTCGGGGTGCGGCAAGACGACGATGCTCAACATCATCTCCGGCCTGCTGGTGCCGTCGCAAGGCACCGTCGCCTTCGACGGCCGCGACATGACGCAGGCCAGCCCGCAGGAGCGCAACATCGCGCAGGTGTTCCAGTTCCCGGTGATCTACGACACCATGACGGTGGCTGAGAACCTCGCGTTTCCGCTGCGAAATCGCAAGGTGCCGGCCGACCAGATCAAGAAGCGGGTCGGCGAAATCGCCGAGATGCTCGACATGAGCGGGCAACTCAATCAGCGTGCAGCGGGGCTCGCTGCCGATGCCAAGCAAAAGATATCGCTGGGCCGCGGGCTGGTGCGAAGCGACGTGTCGGCGGTGCTGTTCGACGAGCCGCTGACCGTGATCGATCCGCACCTCAAATGGCAGTTGCGCCGCAAGCTCAAGCAGATTCATCGCGAGCTCAAGCTCACCCTGATCTACGTGACGCATGACCAGGTCGAGGCCCTGACTTTCGCAGAAGAGGTGGTGGTGATGACGCGCGGCAAGGCGGTGCAGGTCGGCAATGCCGAGGCGCTGTTCGAACGGCCGGCCCACACCTTCGTCGGCCATTTCATCGGCTCGCCCGGCATGAATTTTTTGCCTGCGCAAAGCGTCGGTGGCCGCATCGAGGTCGCCGGCACGCGACTCGCTGCGCTGCGCGAATTGCCGGACGGCGAACTCAAGCTCGGTATCCGGCCGGAGTACCTGCGCATCGCCGCGCCGCAAGCGGCTGGTGCCGTACCCGCGACCGTCACGCAGGTGCAGGACGTCGGCACCCATTCGATGCTGAGCGCCGACGCCGGTGGCACCCGGCTCAAGGCGCGCCTGCATTCCGACGTGGTGCCGCCGGCGGTCGGCGACACGGTGTGGCTCAAGGTGCTGGACGCCCACACCTGCTACTACCGCGACGAGGAGCTGATCGGATGAAAAGCACACCATGAGCACGACAACCAAACCCATCAACCAGAAAGCCTGGTGGCTGGTGCTGCCGGTGCTGATCTGCGTCGCCTTCTCGGCC
>JAQGMP010000019.1 GCA_028292285.1 Variovorax sp.
TGACCGACGCGCTCGGCTGGGCGGTGGTGCTGCCGCAGATGCTCGGCATGCTGGGGCTGGTGTTCTCCGATGCCGGCGTGGGCAAGGCAGTGGCCCACGTGACCACGGCCTACATCAACATGGACATGCGCTTCGTCGCGGTCGCCGTGTATGTCATCGGCATGGCGCTCTTCACCATCATCATGGGCAACGGCTTTGCCGCGTTCCCGGTGATGACCGGCGGCGTCGGCGTGCCCATCCTGGTGGGCGTGCACCACGGCGACCCGGCCGTGATGGCGGCCATCGGCATGTTCTCGGGCTACTGCGGCACGCTGATGACGCCGATGGCGGCCAACTTCAACATCGTGCCCGCCGCGCTGCTGGAGTTGCCCGACAAGAACGCGGTGATCAAGGTGCAGTTGCCGACCGCGGCGAGCTTGCTCGTGGTCAACATCTTCCTGCTGTACTTCCTGATGTTCCGCTGACGGGCTTTCAGGTGACGCCGGGTCAGGGCTGCTGAGTCAAACGCCACTCACGCGCTGCAGCCAGTCGACCAGCGCCGCGTTGACCAGCGCCGGCTTTTCCATCGTCAGCATGTGCCCGCACTGCGGCACCCACACGAGTTCCGCGTGCGGCACCAGTGCCGCGATCTCGCGCGAGCAGGCGGGCGGGGTCAGCGTGTCGCTGTCGCCGCACATCACCAGCACCGGGCAGCGCAGCGACGGCAGGTGAATGCGCGCGTCGGGCCGCTGCATCACGGCGCGGTTCTGGCGGATGAGTTGCACCGCGCCTGCATCGAGCACGATCTGCAGGTAGCGCTGCGTGAGCGCGTGGTCGGCGGCCTGCGCCGGATGAAAGGCAAAGGCGATGTTCGGCTCGATCACGTCGCGTACGTCGCCGCGATCGAAGAGTTCGATGGCCGCCTCACGCAAGGCATGGGTTTCGGCGCCTTCGGGTTGCGCATTGGTGCCGAGCAGCGCCAGCCCGACGATGCGATCGGGCGCCTGCCGCGCTGCTTCCATGGCGATCATTCCGCCCATCGAGGCGCCGCCCAAAATGAGCGGCCCCTGGTGCTCGCGCAACACCGCCGCGGCCATCGACTGGATGGTGCCGTAGCGCGTGGCGGCATCGCTGACCGTCGCATCGAGCGCGATGGGCAGCACGGGCAACTGGGCTTCCCACAGGCGGGCATCGCAGGCGAGACCGGGCAGAAGAACAAGGCGGGCAAACGAAGTCATGTGGCGATTTTGGGTGAAGCCGCGCCGCCGCGCCGGCGGCCGATAAAAGGCGGTGTTGAAAGATGTCGAAGGGGTGCAACACGGCCGTCGCCGTTGCGGGGGAAAATGGGTGCTTCATGCCGACGTCTACCCCCTCCCTTTCTTCCGCTTCTTCTTCTGCCACCGAACTCGTCCTCATCCGCCACGGCGAGACCGACTGGAACCGCGAGCTACGATTTCAAGGCCACATCGACGTGCCGCTGAACGACATGGGGCATGAGCAGGCGCGGCGGCTCGGCCTGCGAATGGCGGGCGAGACGGTGCAGCATCTGGTCAGCAGCGACCTGATGCGCGCGCAGCAAACGGCAGCGCCGGCGGCACAGCAACTGGGCTTGTCGATCGTGACCCGAGCGGCGCTGCGCGAGCAGAACTTCGGCGTGGTCGACGGCATGCGCGCCGACGAAATCCAGAACCTGCATCCGCGCGCGTGGGAGCAGTGGCTGGAGTTCCGCGAAGACCACGCCATGCCCGAGGGCGAGACGGCGCGCGACTTTCATGCGCGCGTCATCGGCGCGCTGGGCGACATCGCGGCGCTGCATGCGGGCCAGCGGGTGCTGGTCGTGACGCATGGCGGCGTGCTCGACATGGTGTGGCGCACGGCCAATGGCCTGAGCTTGAGCGGGCCGAGGCGCAGCGACATCCCGAATGCGGGCTTCAATCGCGTGCGCATCGCCGATGCGGCAGCGCCGGCGAACATCGAGATCCTCGACTGGGCCGACACGCGGCATCTGGACGATCTGCCGGCACAGCCGACCTACGACCAGACGCGGCACCTGCCCCAGGACGTGACGCCGAAGCATTGAGCTCGTCGACGCATGACGCAATAATTCGGTCCTATGCGCCGTATCCTCGCCTCCCCCATCGCACTGCTTATTTCGGCTCTGATGTGCGGCACGGCCTCCGGCCCCCTGCACGCGCAGGACGCGTTCGACTTCAATCGCGATTGCGCCAAGTGGCTCGAGCAGAAGGGCTACTCGACCGACTACATCCAGCAGAAGGTCGGCGCGCGCCAGCGCGGTTTCGCGCAGCACTGGCAGGGCAATGTCGAACCGAAGGACGTGCAGCCGGGCGATGTGGTGATTGCATTCGTGGGGCACAAAGGCAAAAACATGCGTGTGGCGTACGTCGAAGACGTGCGCCGCGACGCGGACGGAAACTCCGGCGCGGTCTTCGTGACCGAGTGGAACCAGGGCAAGTACACCGACGAGCGCTGCTTCGTGACCGATCACTTCGGGCGGCTCTCCGAGTCCAAGCCGCTCACGATCGGCACCATCGACAGAGTCTGGCGACCGAGCTTGCCGATCAAGGGGTCGGCAAAGGAGTGACGCTGTCCAGGCCGAGGCGCGTGTAGACCGCCGCCGTCTGCCTGCGCAAGCGCAGCGACTCCGGCTGGCCGTTGAGTTGTTGCTGCAGCACGCCCTGCGCGCCTGTCAGCGTGGCCTCGGTGCCGCAGCGCACCAGGGCGTCGAGGTACACCTGCTCGAACAGATCGCGCTGCGCATGGCTGCCGCCGATTTCGACGAGCCGCGGCAACGCCAGACCCAAGCCTTCGATGGCGGCCACGAAGTCGCCGCGTGCGTGTGCCAGCAACCCCATCGCCGCTGGCACGCAGACGCGTTGCCAGGCCGCGCGCGTCGATGCCGGTGCATGTGGCGCAAAGGCTTCGATGTTGCGCAGCAGCGTATCCGCTTCGGGGCGGTCGGCGCGCGCCAGGCCATAGAGGTATTGCAGGTCGAGAAACGGCAACACATGGTCATCGAGCCGCCGCGGCAGGTAGCCGGCCACATCGTTCCAGCGCGTGCCGACGTCGATGCCCGCGAGTTCGAAGCGCGCCAGCAGCGACACCGCGCCGATCTGGTCTTGTGAATAGTCTTTGGCGACGCCCCACACTTGCCGGTCGTAGACGTCCAGCGCCTCGGCGTCGCGGCCGAGATCAATCAAAAACAACGCCACGTGCCACCAGTTGTGCGTGAGCATGAACGAGTTGAGACCGGTCCACGTGTCGCTCACGTCCTGCATGAACGCAAGGCCTTCGGTGAGCCGGCCTTCGGTCAGCATGACGTGCCCCAACGCGTGGTGCGCCCAGGGTTCCTTGCGGCACATGGCGATGGCCTGGCGCGCACTCGCTTCGGCCTCCCTCATCAGGTGGCATTGCTCGTACCCGAAGGCGGTCATGCCGTGCATGTACGCCACGTCGGCCGCGGCGGGCAGCGCGGTGAGCGCCAG
>JAQGMP010000226.1 GCA_028292285.1 Variovorax sp.
CGCGATGGCGCCAGGGGCTGCCGCTGGCCATCGCCGTGCTGGCCGCCTGGGGCGTTTCGCTCGCCATCGGGCTGCCCGAGAGTTTCTGGTCGGTCATGAGCGTGTTGATCGTGATGCGCCCGAGCGCCGGCTCCACGCTCGGCGCGGGCTGGGAGCGCGTGCGGGGGACGGCGGTCGGCGCGGCGGTCGGGCTCGCCGGCGTCTATCTGCAGCACCACGGCGCCCCCGCGCTCGCGACCACGTTTGCGCTCGTGGCGTTGCTGGGCCTCATCGGCGGTGCATTTCCGGGCATGCGAAGTGCCCCGGTGGCGGCGCTGATCATCCTGTCGGCCGGTGGCATTCCCGGCCATTCGGCGCTGCAGGTGGCGGTGTTGCGGATGATGCAGATCGGCATCGGCGTCGGGGTGGCGTTGTTGATATCGGTGATCGCCGCGGAGTACCGCGCGGGGCCGCGCTTTCGCGAGGGCTGTGCCGCGCTGCTGCAGCGTGTCGCCATGCGCGTGTCGGCACTGGCCGGCGACTCCCGCCCGAGCGAAGACGCGGCCGATGGTGCCAACGCCGCCACGCGCGCGGCGCTGACCCGGCTGACCGTGCTGGCCGACAGCGCGGACCGTGAGTCGGCACTGTGGCGCTGGCGTCGCGGCGGCCGGCGTTCGGCCGGCGCGCACGGCGACGGCCGGGGTCGCGGTGCGTCCTGGCGCCGTGTCGCACGCATGGTCACGCGCATCTTCCAGGACGCCACCGTGCTGGGCCGCGTGTTCCGTCGCGTGCCCGATTCGCAGAACGACCCTCTGTGGGCCGAGGTGGCACGCACCGCGAGTCGCGCCATCGCGAGCACCGCCGATGTCCTGGGGGCGCGGGGGAGGGTCAATCTCGTGGCGCTCGAATCGCTGGCGTTGCGATGCGCCGAACCGATGCCGAACGCGCCGAGCTACAGCGGGCCTTCGACGTTATCGACCACTTTGCTTGCGGCGCCGCTGGCGCTGTTGAGGGACGATCTGGAGCGGTTGCAGGGGTTGCTCGACGAGCTGGAATAGTTGCGCCTCTATCGCGCCAGTGTCGACTTCCCGAACAGGCTTTCGATCAGCGCCACCGCCACTTCAGCCGTCTGATTGCGCACGTCCAGCGCCGGGTTGAGTTCGACCACATCGAGCGACCCCAGCCGCCCGGTGTCGGCGGCCATTTCCATGCACAGCTGCATCTCGCGGTAGGTCGGCCCGCCGCGCACGCCCGTGCCGACGCCGGGCGCATCAGCCGGGTCGAGGCAGTCGAGGTCGAAGCTCACGTGCAGGTGCGTGTCGTCGTCGATGTCCTGCAGCGCTTCGGTCATCGTATGGCGCATGCCGTGCTCGTCGATGTGGCGCATGTCGAACACGCGCAGGCCCATCGTGCGGATGGCTTCTTTCTCGTCGCCGTCGACGCTGCGAATGCCGATGAAGCGCACGGCTTCCGGGTCGAGCGCCGCGCGTTCGCCGCTCCAGCCGGTCAACGCCGCCGGACCGTGCCCGAGCAGGCACGACACCGGCATGCCGTGAATGTTGCCGCTCGGGCTGGTGGTGTCGGTGTTGACGTCGGTGTGCGCATCGAGCCACAGCACGCGCAGCTTCTGGCCGCGCCGCCGCACGTGCCAGGCGATCGCGCTGATCGAACCAATGGCCAAGCAATGGTCGCCGCCCAGCATCAACGGCACGCGGCCGGCGCCGAGCGCGGTATCGACGGCGTTGTAGACCGACCGGTTCCAGGCGATCACTTCGTCGAGATGGCGCAGGCCGTTGGCCGGCTCGGCATACGGCGTGGCGGGCCCGGCGAGATTGCCGCGATCGACGACCGAAAAGCCGAGCCGGGTGAGTGTTTCGGCCAGGCCGGCGACGCGCAGTGCGTCTGGACCCATGCCGGCGCCGCGCACGCTGGCGCCCACGTCGGTCGGGGCGCCGATGAGTTCGAGCGTGGCGGTCATGGTGTGGTGCGAGTCATGCGTCGAGCCTACCCTCGCGTGCGCCGAAGCCGCAAGCATCCGGGTGGAAACACTGAAGCCGCGGGGCACTTTTTTGGGTGGCAGCACGGTATCCTGACAAACGCCTTTCAGAGCGCACATCAAGGAGACAACATGAAACACCTGAGCGGCCTCGACGCCACCTTCCTGCACCTCGAAACCCCCGAAATGCCGATGCACGTGGGTTCGCTCAACGTGCTGGACCTGCCCCCCGGCTACCAAGGTGATTTCTACGAGGACGCCAAGGCTTTCATGGCCAGCCGAATCCATCTGGCCGATGTCTTCACCCGCAAGCTCGCGCTGATGCCGTTCGACCTGTCGAACCCCGTCTGGGTCGACGAGGAAGACATGGACCTCGACTACCACGTGCGGCACATCACGCTGCCCAAGCCCGGCACCAACCGCCAGCTGCAGCAGTACGTGGCGCGCCTGCATTCGACGCTGCTCGACCGCAGCCGTCCGCTGTGGGAGTTCTTCATCATCGACGGCCTGCAGAGCGGCCAAGCGGCGCTCTACACCAAGGTGCACCATGCCGGCATCGACGGCCAGGCCGGGGTCGCGTTGGGCAAGGCGATCTTCGATCTCGACGCGGTCGGCCGCGTCGTCAAGCCGCCTCGCGCCCGTGCGCGCAGCAACAACTATTCGCTCGGCATGGCGGAGCTCGCAAGCGCCGCGCTGCGCAACACGGCGCAGCAGTACGTCAAGCTCTTCAAGATGGCGCCGGCCTTCGCGCGTGCCATCGGCGGCCTGGCCAAGCCGGACGAAAAGGCAGCCGAGAAATCCGTGACCACCGCGCCGAAAAAATTCAACCTGCTGGCACCGCGCACGCCCTTCAACGTGTCGATCACCAACCAGCGGACCTTCGCCGGCCGCACCATTTCGCTGGCCGAGACCAAGCACATCGCCAAGCACTTCGGCGTGACGCTGAACGACGTCGTCATGGGCACCGTGTCGGGCGCCATCCGCCGTTATTTGAAGGACAGCAACGAGTTGCCCGAGAAGACGCTGGTGGGCGCCATTCCGGTGAGCCTGCGCGAAGCCGGCGACGAGACGGCCAACAACCAGGCCAGCATGATCCTGGTGAGCCTGGCGACCGACATCAAGGACCCGGTGGCGCGGATGAAGCAGATCAACGCGTCGTCGAACGCGTCGAAGTCGACCATGAAGAAGTTCAAGGCGATCATCCTCGACGACTTCCCGATGTTCGGTGCGCCCTGGCTCATTTCTGGCGTGGCCTCGATGTTCGGGCGCTCGGGTCTGGTCAACGTGATTCCGCCGGTCGCCAACATCGCCATTTCGAACGTGGCCGGCGCGCCGTTTCCGATGTACTTCGCCGGCGCGCTCGTCACCTGCTACTACCCGGTGTCGATCGCCAGCCACGGCATGGCGCTGAATGTGACGGTGCAGAGCTACAACGGCCGCATGGACTACGGCCTGATCGCCTGCCGCCGCGCCGTGCCCGACATCACCGAGATCGGCGATTACATGCTGGCCGAACACAAGATGCTGATGGACTTGGCCGGCCCGATGGCGGCAGCGCCGCCGGCTGCTGCAAGCGCTCCTGCTGCTGCTGCCCATGCGGCCGTTCCGGCACTCAAGCCGGTCAGGGCGGTGCGCAAACCGAACCTCAAGATCGTCGGCAAACCGGCCGGCAAGACCACCGCAAAATCGACAGCCAACCCTGTCGCGAAGCCGATCGTGAAGGCTGCGGTCAAGGCCGTGCCCAAGCCCGCGGCGAAGTCAGCGCGCAAGGCGCCGGTGCCCGCAAAGCGGACACGTGCCGGTGCAACCGCGAGTTCGTGAGTACCTCGAAAAATTGGGGCAGTTGGACTAACTTTCCGCCGCTTCTAGTTATCGCGGCCTAGGCCTTGCCGAGGAAGATCGGGTCATCGCGAATCAGCGACCCGATCAACTTCAAGGAAATCTTCATGTCCACGCAAACCTTCTCTTCCGTTGCCGTCCACGTCGTCGGCCAGTACAACGAAGCCGGCAAGACGCTTGTCAGCGCCTACCGCACCGGCGCGCATCGCCTGCTCGGCGGCGCGGCTTCGCGCCTGACGTCCCGCTTCGCCGCTGCTGAAAAGATCACCGGCTTTCTGGCCAACCGCCTGGACATCGACACCAGCCGTGTCGTCACGCTGATGGACCGCGTCGCTGCTGCCAGCACCAACGGCATCGAATCGGTGGCCGGCCGCGCTTCGCAAATCGAATCGCCGGTTGCAACCTCGATGTTCAAGACGCTGAACGCCATTAACCTGCCGATCGCCAATGTCTCCGCGCAAATCGCCGACAGGATCGTCGAAGGCGCCAAGCAGATCGAAGTGCGCGTGAGCGGTGCCGAACTGCCGAAGGCCGTTCGCACCGTCAAGGCCAAGGTCCGCACTGCTGCAAAGCCGGTCCGCCGCGCTGTTCGCAAGGCAGCTTGAAGTGGTGACCCGGGCGCCGACTCTCAAATTGGCGCCTGCCAAAAAGGCGGCGCCCGCGAAGAAGCGGGCGGCCGCCGGCAAAACCGATGCGGCCGCTGCATCGAAGGCCAAACCCGGCAAGGCAGAAGTCTTGTTGCGTGCCGGCCTGAAGGCACTCGGCAACGTCCGCGACGATGTCGTCAAGCGCCAGACCAATGTCATCGAAGGCTTGCTCGGCATTCAGCCTAAGGGCGATGGCGCGCCGGCGCGTGGCTTCCCGAGCCTCGACAGCTTCGGCATCCGCAAGTTCGAAGACGTTTTCGACCAGCGCGTGGCAACGGCGCTGGAGCGGCTCGGCATGCCGACGCTGCAAGAGATTCAGGCGCTGCGCGACGAGGTTCGCGAGTTGCACGAACGACTCGACCGTGTCGATCCCCAGGCGCGTACGGTCGCAAAGACGCCCGCCTCGCCGTCCCGGCGCAAGCGCTGAACCGCTGACGACGCGGCGGCTCTCTCATCGCCTGCCTTCACCGCTTGTGGCAAGTCCCAACACCCGCGACCGCATTCTGCTGACCAGCCTCGCGCTGTTCAATGCCGAAGGTCTGGCGGCCGTGTCGACGCACAAGATCGCGGCCGAACTCGGCATCAGTCCGGGCAATCTGCACTATCACTTCAAGGCCAAGGCGCTCATCGTCGACTGGCTGTTTCGCCGCTTCGAGCAGCGGCTCGAAGCATTGAACACGTCGTCGGCCTCGATCGCCGCCATCGACGATCTCTGGCTCGCGCTGCACCTGCGTTTCGAGGCCATCAACGCGTACCGATTCATCTACCGCGACATGGCTTTTCTGTCGAGCGAGTACCCACCGCTCGGCCAGCGGGCGCAAGACCTCACCGCGCACAACCTGTTGGCGGCGCAGGCGCTGTGCGAAGGCTTGGTGGCATCGGGTGTGATCGAAACCAGCGCGGAGCAGGCCCGCATCCTGGCGCTGCAGATGGTCTTTACGACCACTTGCTGGCTGTCGTTCGAGCGGCTGGTGCCGGGGCGCGACGCGCTGGCGCAGGCTGACCCGGGCCTTGCGGCTTTCTACACACTCACGCTGGTTTCGCCTTACGTTTCAAGCGAATCGAGGGCTTACCTCGATTACCTGCGGGGCAAATACCTCGGATAAGTGAGGCTGCTGTCCCACGGGCCGGGTCGCCGGCAAACATCATTTTCGACAACAATTCCAAAAAGGAGAGATCCATGACCACTGTCACTCACGCGAGCCGCCCGGAACGAATCGAGCCGCCGTCGCGCCTGCTCCTGCTGGCAGAAGTCCGCGCTCTTTGGGAGACGGGTGCCGGCATCGCGATGTGGCCGCTGCTGCAACTGACGCCGCGCGGCGACGGGCACCCGGTGCTGGTGCTGCCGGGCCTGGTGGCCAGCGACACGTCGACCGGCATTCTGCGCCGGTATCTCGAAAGCCGCGGCTACGATGCGCACGGATGGGGCCTGGGCCGAAACATGGGTCCGCGCGAAGGCGTCGAGGCCGGCATGGTCAAGCTGCTGCGCGAACTGCACGACAAGAACGGCGAAAAAGTCAGCGTCGTCGGCTGGAGCCTGGGCGGCGTGTATGCGCGCCTGCTGGCTTCGGCGCATCCTGAACTGGTCCGCAACGTGATCACATTGGGCAGCCCGGTCTCCGGCAGCCCGCGTGCCACCAATGCATGGCGCGTGTACGAGGGCGTGAGCGGCCAGAGCTCGCACGACCCGAAGCGCATGAAGTACGTCAGCCCGACACCGCCCGTGCCGACGACGTCGATCTTCAGCCGCACCGACGGCGTGGTCGCATGGCAATGCAGCCTGGAAAAGACCGGCCCTCAGTCGGAAAACATCGAAGTCATCGCCAGCCACATCGGCCTCGGCGCGCACCCCGCGGTGATGTACGCGCTGGCCGATCGCCTGTCGCAGCCGGAAGGGCAATGGAAGCCTTTCAACCGCACGTTGCTCGGACCGCTCGTCTATCCGAATCCCGACAGAAAGTAGCGAAGGCCCGGTGCACCTGCGGGCGAGTCAGTTGCTCGCCCAGACGTCGAGCACGTAGCGCTGATCGGCTAGCATCTTCGCCAGCCACGCCACGCTGTCTGCGCCATGCTCGCGTGCGATGTCACTCAAGGTGCGGCGCACGTCGGGCTCCATGCGTGAGCCGTCGCCACACACGTACACGGTCGCACCGGCTTCGATCAGCTTCCA
>JAQGMP010000057.1 GCA_028292285.1 Variovorax sp.
CGGGCCATACGCCGCCAGGGTTCGAGGTCACGCAGGGCCGCATCGACTTCGACGGCAAGAACCTGCTGTCGCTCGGCGCACGCGAATGGCGCGGCCTGCTGGGTCGGCGCATCGCCTTCATTCCGCAGGAGCCGCTGACTGCGCTCAACCCGGTGCTGACCATCGGCCAGACTTTCGACGAGCACCTGATGCTGCTGGGCATCGCAGCCGGTCGGCGCAAGGATTTGATCGTCGCGCAACTGGCTTCGGTGAAGCTGCCGCACCCCGAGCAGATGGTGCGGCGCTATCCGCATGAACTTTCGGGCGGTCAATGCCAGCGTGTGTTGATCGCGATGGCATTCGTCGCCAATCCGTCGCTGATCATTGCCGACGAGCCCACGACGGCGCTCGATGTCGTGAGCCAGGCGCACATCTTGTCGCTGCTTGCCGAGCAGCAGCGCCAGCACGAGACGGCCGTGATCCTCATCACGCACGACTTGCGGTTGGCTGCCCACGTGTGCGACGACATCGCCGTGCTGTACGCAGGTGAGCAGGTCGAATACGGACCGGCGGCGGACGTGCTGCGCGAGCCTCGTCATCCGTACACCTGGGCGCTGCACGACGCGACGCCCGACGTGCACGGCGTTCAGCGCGTGCTGCCGATGCTGGGTGGTCAGATGCCGGGCCTTTCCGCCTTGGCAACGCTCGGTGGCTGTCGATTCGCCGCGCGTTGCCCGACCCGCAATGCGACTTGCGAGACCGGTGCGCGAACTTTGCGCGAGTCTTCGCCGGGCCATTGGGTGCGGTGTGCCGACAACTGCGGAGTGGCGCCGCATGCCGTGGGCGCCGTAGATGATTCGGTGACTGCCGCAGGCGCCGCCAACTGGATCGCGCCGCAAGGCGACCCGGTTGCCGCGCCGCTCGTGGAACTGCGCAACGTGACGCTGCGCTACACCGCGCGCCGCGGCCTGCTGGGCCAGCGCCACGTGCACACCGATGCAGTGAGCCAGGTGTCGCTCAAGGTCCAGCCCGGCGAGTTCGTCGGCATCGTCGGCGAAAGCGGCAGCGGCAAGACGTCGGTCGCGCGGCTGATCGTCGGCGCAGAGAACATCACGGCCGGTGAACTGCTGATCGAAGGGCAAGACCGCGCGAAGGCGGCGTCGACCGTACAGCGCCTGACGCGCGAGCACGTGCAGATGATCTTTCAGGATCCGCACTCGGCGCTGAACCCGCGGCGCAGCGTCTTTCGCTTGCTGACGCAGGCCTATGAGGTCGATCACATCCCCGGTGCGTTGCAACGGCTGCCGCGACAGGAGCGCGCATCGCAGCTGCTTCGAGACGTCGGCCTCGCGCCCGACGCATTGGAACGATTCCCCAGCCAGTTGTCGGGAGGCCAGAAGCAGAGGGTGAACATCGGCCGTGCGCTGTGCGTGATGCCGCGGCTGGTGGTGGCCGACGAGATCGTGTCGGGGCTCGACGTGTCGATTCAGGCGCAGATTCTCAACCTGCTGCTCGAACTCGGACGCGAGCATGGCATCGCATTGCTGCTGATCTCGCATGACCTGTCGGTGGTGCGCTACCTGTGCTCGCGCGTCATCGTCATGCAGTCGGGGAAGATCGTGGAAGAGGGCAAGACCGACGAGGTCTTCGCCAACCCGCAGCACGCCTACACCCGCTTGCTGCTCGCCTCCGTGCCGCCCGCGGACCCGGCCATCGCCTGGCCGCCCGCGACAGCCATCACCGAAACAGCCTGAACATCATGCCGATCACTTTCGAACTCGAACTCCAGTCCGCGCTGCCCGACAACACGGTGACCTTCGGCGAAGCGATCGACGCGAAGTACTGCCATGACTGGAGCGGGCTCGCGCCGGTACAGCCCTTGGCGCTGGTGCGACCGCGCACGACGCAGGACGTCTCGATCGCGATGGCTCTTTGCAACGAAAGGCGCGTCGCGCTCGTGCCGCAGGGCGGCCTGACCGGTCTCACCGGCGGTGCACGGCCCATCGCCGGCGGCGTGGTGATGTCGCTGGAACGCATGAGCGGCGTCGAAGAAATCGACACGGTGATGGGCACCATGACCGTGCTCGCCGGCACGCGCCTCTCCGAGATCCAGGACGCGGCGGAAGAGGCCGGCTTGTACTTTCCGCTGGACCTGGGTGCGCGCGGCTCCTGCAGCATCGGCGGCAATCTTTCCACCAATGCGGGCGGCAATCGGGTCATCCGCTACGGCATGGCGCGCGATCAGGTGCTCGGGCTCGAATATGTGCTGCCCGACGGCACGATCGTCAGCTCGCTCAACAAGATGATCAAGAACAACGCGGGCTACGACCTGAAGCAGCTGTTCATCGGCTCGGAAGGAACGCTGGGCATCATCACGCGCGTCGTGCTGCGCCTGCAGGCGAAACCGATTTCGGTGGCGACCGCATTGTGCGGTTGCCCGGACTTCGATGCCGTGCTCACCTTGCTCAAGACGTCACGGGCAAAACTCGGCCCGTCGCTGTCAGCCTTCGAAGTGATGTGGCCGAGCTTCGTGGACTGCATGACGAACGGTCTGCCGCAACTCCGCAAGCCCTTCGCCGAAGCGCACGGCGTCTACGTGCTGATCGAGGCCAGCGGCTTCCGCGAAGAGGGCGAATCGGCGCATCTGGAAGCCTGCCTGTCGACGCTGCTGGAGCAGGGCGTCGTGACCGACGTGGTGATCGGCGCGTCGGAGCGCGACGCGAAGGAGCTCTGGGCGATTCGCGACAGCGTTTCTGAATACCCGAAGGTGCTGGGGCCGGTGATCGGATTCGACATCGGCCTGCCCACGACGATGATGGGCGAGGCAGTGGGCCGCGTACAACGCGAAGTCAAGTCGCAGTGGCCCGATGCGCACGTGTTGTGTTACGGGCACATCGGCGACAGCAACCTGCATGTCGTCGTCAACGTGCCATCGGCGGGTACCCATCAGCCGCATGCGGAGGTCGACGTGCTGGTCTACGAACTGGTTCGCAGCCTGGGCGGCACGATTTCGGCGGAACACGGCATCGGCCTCGTCAAGAAATCCTTCCTGTCGTTCACCCGATCTCCGGAAGAGATTGCGC
>JAQGMP010000090.1 GCA_028292285.1 Variovorax sp.
GTCCAGGAGAAGGTTCGATGACGGCGTGGACATGACCTTCTTTCGGTTGCTGATGCCTCTGCCAGGAAACACGCCGCGGAGCGCCGTGCTGAATACCGTTCAGTGAGGGCAGTATGCGCGCCTCAACCACCTCATGGTTGCCAATACCGGAATTGCGGGGGTGCGGCCTTACATACCGGAAGAACGCTTGTTTCCGGCGTTTCGAAATTCCAGCCCGCCACGGACGTCTGCCATGGGGCCGAGGTTGCCAATGGCATTCCCCCATATCCGGGATCGCCTGCAACGCGACATGCAGCAGGCATTCGATCCCTCTCCCAGGGCCCCGGCCGCGGCTTCCCGGCGTTGGACGTCGGGGGCACTCCCAAGACCATCGAGATCTATGCCTTTGCGCCGGGCCTTGACCGACGCTCTGGAAGTCTCGCCCGACCGAAACGTACTGACCATCGATGGCACGCGCTCACCCCTCGCCCCGGAGCCGCACAGGAATGCAGCGATCCATATCAACGAGCGTTTCGAGGGTCCGTTCCGTCGCGTAATCCCCTGTCCGAAGATGCACCCGACCACCTACCGGGACGGCGTGTTGCGCATCACCGTTCAGCGCCGCGCGTCCACGCAGCCGCGGCGTATCGCTACCCCATGAAGGAGAGGAACATGAAGAACCTTAAGCTCGCAAGTTCGCCAACGCCGTCGGGGGGCATCGAAGAAGGACGACACCGCTTACAGCGTCGCAGGGCAAACGCCTGCCGTCGATGTCGTGGAAGACAGCGCAGGCATCGCCCTGTACGCGGTGCATCCCGGATCGGAGGACAGAACTCGCATGCGCTTTGGATCAGGGATGGCGTTCCCCTGTAGCGGCGCTTTCGCTTGAATTTCCAGACAAGGCAACCTGCCGCAGCTTCTGTAGTACCGAGCCTACTGACGCTGGCGATTCTCAACCGCCTACAGCGATATGCGTCTTCAACCGAGAGGCTCGCCCGCGCAATCACCCCGCAATGACGATCAACGTTTAGGAATGTCGATGAAATTCGCTCCGTGGTTTGATGTCTGCAAGAAAACAGTGAAGGCCTGGTCAGATGATTTCGCGCCCAGCATGGGGGCCGCAATCTCTTACTACACCATGTTTTCATTGGCCCCGCTGCTCGTGCTTGTCATCGCCATTGCCGGGCTGGTGTTCGGCGCCGAGGCGGTGCAAGGTCAGATTGCAACGCAACTGTCTGGCTTGATGGGAGAGGATACTGCCCAGGCAGTTCAAGGCATGGTGGAGAGTGCCTCGGTCAGTAACAACGGGCTCTGGGCCAGCGTTTTGAGCGTCATCGTCCTCATCGTGGGTGCGACAAGCGTCTTCGGTGAATTGCAAAGCGCCTTGGACAGAATCTGGCATGTGCCCGAGGCCGAGAAACCCAGTGGGGTGTGGGGCATCCTGCGCGCACGAGTCTTTTCTTTTGGCCTGATCCTGGGCTTGGCCTTCCTGCTCATGGTGTCGCTCTCGGTGAGTGCTGGGCTGGCCGCTTTCGGAGGCTTTATCGGCGGTCTATTGCCTGGCGAAGAAGCACTGCTGCACACGATCAACCTCGTTGTCTCGCTGGCCGTTACCACAGTGTTGTTTGCGATGATCTTCAAGCTGATGCCCACCGCGAAAGTCGAGTGGCGCGACGTCTGGATCGGCTCAGCAGTGACGGCCGTTCTTTTTGAGATCGGCAAGTTCTTGATCGGTCTGTACTTGGGCAAAAGCGGCATGGCTGATTCTTTCGCTGGTGCAGGCTCCCTCGTCATCTTGCTGGCATGGGTCTACTACGCCGCGCAAATCTTCTTGCTTGGCGCGGAGTTCACCAAGGTCTATGCCCGGGCGCACGGATCAGCACGAGACGAGCAAGTTTCCGAGACGAGTCCAGGTTCGGAGAACGTGCTACCGGCCGCCACCGCCTTGCCGGGGCTGTCGAAAGGCAATGAAGCCACGACGACAGTCGCCGTTGGCGATATTGCTGCCAGGCAAGCCGCTCTGGACCAACGTGTGTCCCAAGCCGCGGCCAAACTGCTGCCGCGCATGTTGCTGTTAGGAACGATGGCCGCGCTGAGGATCTTTGCTGAACGTCGCCTGCGCGCCGAAGGAAAACGGATGCGTGCCGCAAGACGGCGTAGTCGCTGAGCCAGGCATGAAGAGCGAGAGCCCACGGCGACGCATTACAACGGGTTGCGAGCCTCCCGCCTCAATACGGCGTGAGGCCTGGTGGACGGCGTGCTCCAGGCGCACGGGTAGCCGCCCCAGCGCGGCTTCCCGCCAAACGTTGCGCTCAAGCAGCCTGCATCCGAAGTGGAAGCAGCATTGCTGTCAGAACCATCTGAGAAGATCACGGACGACACCTGCGCCTTAATGCGACAGGGCACTACAAAGCTGCTATGGTTTTCACCAGCGGTTTCGCACGCCGTTGCAACGCGCACAGTGCGCTTTGGAGTGTTAGTGAAAATTGCATGCCTTGGCTGGGGTTCGCTCCTCTGGAAATCCGATCCCCTCGTCCTGGCCTCTGAGTGGCGGTCGGACGGCCCTCGCCTTCCAATCGAGTTCTGCCGCGTTGCGGACGGCGGAGAACTCTCCACGGCTTTATGCCCTGGCGCGGCCCTGCAGACTACCTGGTGGGCCATGCTGGCTCTCTCGGATCTGGAAAAGGCGCGCGGTCTCCTGCAAGAGCGTGAGCAGATCGATTCTCGCCACCCGGAATGGGTCGGAAGTTTGCCGTCGGCAACACCTGCTGCATTCGCTGACCACATTCGGCTATGGCAGCCACGTGTGGGCGTCGATGCAGTCATTTGGACCGCACTGCCGCCCAGGTTCGAAGGGACCGAAGGACGTAGCCCGGACCCGGCCGAAGCGGTTGACTATCTCTCCAGTCTCGCGGGTCGCACTCGAACGCATGCCGAGGACTATGTGCGCCGGACCCCAGGCTCACTAAGAACAGCGAACCGGCGGGCTATCGAAATGCACTTGGGATGGATCCCCGCGCAAACTTAGGTCACGCCTATTTGCTGGAGTCGCCGTTGACCCATGGCGCGTGGCTGAACGGGCTTGGGAGCGTCTCTGCAAGTCCCTCGGCCTGCTTCAGATTCCGACTTGATGATCAAGTCGCTTTAGCCGCCACCTTGGTGCGCTCGGATTTCCGAAGGGTGACGGTAAACTACACGCGCATGACGTTGGCTGGTCGACAGCGATCAGATGTCGAGCACATGTCGAAGCATGTGGAACGGCCGCGCTCACCTGACATGGCGACAGCGCCGTTGCGAAGTGGCTCCGCCGAGATCAACACGTGGCGTCGCATGCCGGGCGGCCCGCCCTCGTAAAGGGTTGGGCCGTGGCCGGCGATCCTGGGGTGGACGCGAAATTTGTAGTCGTCAATCAGATCCAGCCGCTCCATCGGGTCGCGAGCTTGCCAAGGAGCAAGCCGTCCGGGATGCGTCTTTGAGCTTCTGTACCCCAGTGCGCAGGCCGCCGCCGATGTGGTGGCTGTTGGTCTCGGGGAAGTTCTTTCGCGTCGAGGACACCACGTACTTCGGCTTGGTCTCCAGCTTGACCGCCCAGTCCCGGATCGCCGGTGGTGCCTCCACCTCGCCGCGGGCGACGGCCGGCCAATAGCTCTCTATC